>JAOZHM010000016.1 GCA_026014845.1 Candidatus Bathyarchaeota archaeon | reverse complement strand
TATCGGATCTGTCGTTACAAAATTATCGTTTGGAGTTTGACCATATTTTTCTGTGCCGGATTCTTCGCTTATGAGGGTGAACGAGATTTCATGTTCTTTTAAGGTGTTTATTATGGCACTTTCTGCTACAAGGTCTATTTGTTTTATCGGGTCGCCACCTGCTCCTATGCCCAGGTTTGGTTGTGGCTGGTTTAGCTTTTTTAGAAGTGGTTTGATTTGCTCTTGTATGTTGTTTTTGCATCGAATTAGAATGTCTAGCCAGTTGATTTGCTTTTTCATTTCGACATAATGCTCCAATGTAAATTGTCCGATAAAGACTTTGATGAAAGAAACTATGCATAAAGTTTATGGTTAATGTTCGTATATGGCGTTCTGGTTTATTAGTGAAAATTGTTTCAGGCTTTGTTGCTAATATTATTAGCTTTGCTAATATGGCTCTGTGTGATTTTTCTAGAGAAAGGTTCTAAAACACAACCTCAGAAAGCATTTATCCAACATTTGATAAAAGGCAATGTATTGACAGGGGGACATATTTACGGCAGCGAAAATGACAAAAACCCTAGAGATACTCATTGATGGAAAATGGCATGCTCTAAAGGAGATCAAGCAGAAAACAAAGCTGAACAAGAACCAGATTCAGCAGGTGATAAATTTTCTAGAAAGATACGGCTTTGTATCAGTGGATAAAATGGCGAGGAAAATAAGACTGGACAAAAGTGTTAAAAAGTTCTTAGCCGAGAACTCTACTTCATAAGGCTTTTCAAACCTTTGTAGGCTTCTAAAAACTTTTTGCCCTTGCCAGTTATCTTGAATAAGCCTGGATTGGACGTTTTATTATCGCCAACGATTTGTAGAAGCTTCTTGTGAAGCAAAAATTCAAGATAATATTTTAACTGTTTGAAACTTAAGTTACAACGGTACATTAGGTAAGTCTTTCTTACTCCGCGAAAAGAAGCACCAAGAATGTCTGCAATTATGTCTAACCTTCCACGATGACTACTGCTGCTTTGCTTCTTTGGGCTGGCTAACAAATTTGATATGTCCCTCTTAAAGGCTATATCTTTCCCTTCTCCCCAGTTATATAATTGGGAAACGATGATTTAAGTGTTCTGAAAATGGAGAAAAGACTAATTTGTGAAATGTTGGGAAGTTGAAAATTATAAAAATTAAGAGACTATGGTTGGTTTTGTCTTAGAGATCGTGTAGTTTTCTTAAAACTTTTTCGCAGTTAGCCTCTTTGTCCATGAAAATGCTTATTCTATTGTCTCTAACTGTTAAGGAGAGTACCTTTACATTCTTGCCGGTAACAATGATGCTTTTGACGTCGCCAAGGTTGAAATCTTCTGAAAGTACTTCGCTTGCATCGAGTGCTGAAGAGGAAAGAATGGCGTAGTCGATTAGTTTTGTTGGGTCTTTGAGGTCTATTGCTGCTGAAGTGGAGTTTCTTAGGATGTAGCCTATGACGCCGTCATATGTTTTGATTTCTTCCAGATTTTCGCGTAAGTTGTTGACGTGGGATTCTTCAATAGTTAGGGGTTCTGTCACAGGGGCGATCTCCTGAACGGTTTTCTTTTTTCTGACCATAAATGCTGTCTCCATCAATATACTAATGGTTTGACTCTTACTAACTCGCCTTTCCTAACTTCGAGGTTGAGTTGCATCTTTTCTGGCATCCGTACGATTCCTTTTCCTTCGTATTTTGAGTCTTTTATGGGTTTGACCTTGCACCGAGTTGTTTTTCCGTCGAAGGTTTCAACCTCAACTTGCTCGATTTTTATGCTGTCAGATAATTCTTTCCATTGTGATAGCATTTCGCTGTCAATTCGCACGGTGTCGGATGGGACCAGTAGGCCGCCGAGGTTTTCAATTATAAGCTGGTTTACGGGGAGTTCTGAATGCAGAGTTTCGGTTTCTAAGGTTTCTTCTGGCGGTTCCATTGAGCTTTTTTCCACTGGAGTTTATATTTGTTCTTCAGTTTCCTTAGTTACCGGAGTCTCAGTTTCAACTTCAGGTGAAAGTGTTTTGGTTTTGAGGGGGGAAGGGTGAATTTTCTCTAGAAGTCTAAGGATGGTTGGAATTAAGACATGAGTGACGGTGTTTACGTAGTTCATGTCTGCTTTTCTTGAGGTGACCGTGAGAAGGTAAATGTCGTTCATACAAGAAATGGTTACTCTGCCTTTGTTACCGTCCAAGGTTACGCCTTCAATGCCGCCTATGGCGTCGGCCTTTTCAAATATGCCGTCGAAAGAGTCTATAACGTGCACTACGACTTTTTCAGGCGTGTTTTCATCTGCGGCTACGATTTCGCCGTCTTCCTTGAACATGAAGGAGTTTTTTATGTCTGGGCATATGTTTTGGATTTCGTTTAGGGTGCTTTTTAGGGCAAAGGAGTAGACTTCATCATCCATGTTTTTCACTTCCATAGGGCAGTGTTATGATATTTTGAAGAGTATGCGCTCTGGGACGCCGTCGTGTTCCACAACAAGGTAGTTTAGGCCTTCTGTGTCTCCGAGTTGGTCTAGCCATTTTAGTGCTTCGCGGGCTTTTTGCAGTATTAGTAGTCTTTCTTGTTGGCTTCGTACGACTTCTTCTATG
Organism: Candidatus Bathyarchaeota archaeon; assembly: GCA_026014845.1. Classification (GTDB taxonomy): domain Archaea; phylum Thermoproteota; class Bathyarchaeia; order Bathyarchaeales; family Bathycorpusculaceae; genus SOJA01. The sequence continues at coordinate 195 of JAOZHM010000016.1, read as the reverse complement.
GCTGTGAGTTCGTGGAATGGGTTGGCGTCTAAGACTATGTTTAGGTGGCCTATTGTTATTTCTCCTAGGCTTTGGGTTGCAGCTTTTTTGCCGGCTAATTTCATGACGACTTCGCGGATTTTCTTTGATTTTTCAGCTAATGCTCTGATGTCGTCTAGTCGGCGTAGGTAGTCGCCTAACGTGCTTTTTGTGTCG
>JAOZHM010000138.1 GCA_026014845.1 Candidatus Bathyarchaeota archaeon | reverse complement strand
GATTCACTTTTTCTATGCTATAATCAGTGTCTGCGGCCTTAGCACTTTTAGTCATAAAAGTAGTGAAGGACATAAGAACCAATGTAACGATAGTTAACGTGAACGTTAAGGCTTTTCTCTTCACGTGTTTTCCTCCGTTCAATTTCTGAAACTTTGGGCTTTCTATTTATTGACAAGCCCATTTATTTACTTTTAGAATTATACCATTGACTTATAAGTATCCTCACTTCTCCGGAGGGACCCACCGGAACAAATTTGGGCTTCCTATTGTCCGCCGTGTTTAAAATAGTAGTTTTCTTCTTTTTTAGGTCCGAAGCTCCGCACACCTTTCTGTTCAAGTTGTTTCCTAAGTTTTTTCGCATATTGCTTTTTTATTTCTCCTCTTTTTTCCATGTAACTGATTATTTCTTCGGCTTTTTCTTCTGTGTCGCATCGCCGAATAAAATCGATTACGTCAGGCGTATAGTGGACGAACCTGTTAGACACTGCTTTTTCTCCGGTTTTGACGTCTGTTCTCACAGAGTTTATTGCAACCTTATTTTTGCTGGATTCCAATTCCTTAACAAGGTTTGAGAAGAGTTTTTTGAACGTTTTTTTGTCCAGTTCCATACTGGCACCTTCGATTCCGGCAATGCATCCTTACTTTGATGTATTGAGAATCACGTATTTAAGCATCTTTGAAATGGCGATTAAAACTAGTAGGGGACAAACCTTTGGGTTGGATTTTCTTGAAGTATCTTTTCTAATTTTTGTATCCGAAGACCAGTGATTGCGTCTCCGTATATTTCACATCTTTCTTTATAATTGGCTTCTTCAGAGCTTCGGACAATTATTTCGGCCTCTTCTTTTGTTGGCAATTCTAAGTAAACGTGAAAGGATGTTTTCTTTAGCCCTTCTTTTGTTACTGTCATCCATTCAGTTCGCATAACCCTGAGGTTGTTTTGTTTTATTACTTCTAGAACATCGTTTGGTTTATCAGAGTATACAGTTATATCGATGTCGCTTTCACGATGTATTGTTCCACGCCAGACGCTTCCGATTAAAACTGGATTGTAAGGCTTTAGAATTCTCATAAGCTTTAGGGCTTGTTTGCGCATCTCAATTAAACGCTCTTTCCTCGTTGCACCTTCTTTTTCTTCTGCTATCCTGTCAAATTCAATTACAACTTCAAGATTCGTTGGAAGAAAGTGAACTCCAAAAGTTTTTGCAGCCTTCAATTTAGCCTGTTTATATTCTTTTTCAACTCCAAAATAGAGAAGGTGAGCGGCTTCCCTTGCAACCTTCTTTCTCACGCTTAGACGGTTGCTGGAACTCAAAAGCTCACCCGTGAAAGTTTAGGCTTCAGCAATAGCTTAACGCTTAATTATGTTTTCATACAACGCGATTGTTCTTTCAGCTATCTTGTCCCACGTGAAATCGTTTAAGACCCTTTGTCTACCGTTTTTTCCAAGCCATTTCATCTTCTCAGGATTTTCTAAAGCACTCACTATGCCCCAAGCGATGTCTGCTGGATTGCTGGGGTTGACGTGATAGCCGCTTTGTTCATCGCCGCATGGGATGACTATCTCCCGCATTCCGCTGACGCCAGCTCCTCCGACAACGACTGGGCGTTCCATGCTCATGGCTTCGAGGACGACTATCCCGAACGGTTCATAGAGGCTGGGGAAAACTGCGATGTCGCAAGCGGCGTAATGGAGGATGCGTTCTTCTTCTGGAACAAATTCGAAGCGGAATTTCACAAAATCCTCCAGTCTCATGGTTTTGACTAAATTAACTAGGTAATCTTGCAGGTCGCCTAACCCTACTACGACAAGTTTTGCATTGGGTTTTTTCTGTAAAACATGGGGCATAGCCATTATAAGCCTGTCAACTCCTTTAACACCTACGAGTCTCCCAATGAAAAGAATCATTGAATCTTCATCTTTGATGCCATAAGATTCTCTAAGCTTTCTGGATTCCCCGGTGTTCCCTGTTTCTGGATTGTATTTTTGTTCATCAACACCGTTGTAGCATACTTGGATTTTTTCTTTTGGAAAGTCAAGTTTTGTGAGTTCGTCTTTCATAGCGTATGAAACTGTCACAATTAGGTCTGCTGCCTTTGCTCCGCGGAGCTCAATGTTGCTTACGACTTCTGAGCCGTTCCCAAGGGTTCTTCCCTTCTCAGTGGAGTGAACGTGAAATGCGAGTGGTAATCCAAGCTCTTTTTTGATGGTTATTCCAGCGATGGCAGAAAGCCAGTCATGCGCAACTACAATGTCATATTTGAACGCTTCTTTTCTTATGAGTTCGTTGACGAGTTTTGAAGCGCTTAGATAGTTGTATACGAGGATTTTAGAGAACAAATTGATCCCTCGACCCCATTTCTTAACGTCTTCTGCAAGCACATCTGGCAACGAATCAGAAACGTCAATGTGTAATGGACGGTGAATCTCTATGCCACGCCAAATCTCTCTGGTTGGAAGACTGCGAGTGTCATCATTCATTGTAAAAACGGTAACATCGTGGTCCATTAAAACAAATTTTCGTGTGATTTCAGCTGCGTAAGTTCCTAAACCACCGACAATTTTTGGTGGATACTCGTATACTAGTACAGCTAGTTTCATATTCGATTCCCATCTTTAGCATTTTTAGGCTCTGTTATTAACATAGGCTGTTACTATTTACGTTTTCGGAAAAAACATATCATCTTTTGGCAGAAAACCTGGATGAAAGCTAAACCCAGCTTATTTGCACTTCTAAACAAATACTCAAATGCGCGATCTTGGGCGTTTACCCCTGTTTCTCAAAATAGCAAAAACTTTGTTGCATTTGAGCGATAGAAAGTCTGAAAAATAGATTGCGCATATAATAGTTGTAGGATGTAGTGAAAATGAAACTGTCACCTGTTAAGAGACTGGTTCTTGAGACTATGTGGGGGCTTGATAAGTCTGCTAAGGCTGTTGAGATAGCTGAAGAGGTTGGATTAGGTTTCCCTTCTGTTATGATGCACATAATAGGACTTACCAGAATGGGATACGTGATGACGCCTGAAAAGGGGCGTTACATCATAACAGAAAAGGGAGAAAAGGCACTTGGTTTTCCCGAAATCAGTGGAGAAAAGGCTCAGCAAATCTTGGAATATCTACCAGCAGAAAAATCATTTCACTTCTACGCTGACGTCGGAAAGCCCTTAAATGTTTTTGCGGCGAACCTCCAAGATTTCTGCGACAAAATCTTAAAAGTTGACATAAGCTCTATAGAATTTCACACCGACCGAGGAGATTTTGAAGCATGGTTCACAGCGATAGGCGACATAGAACTGGGAAGAAAAACTTTGCTGATTAAAGAGAGGAGATTATCTGGAGAGGAATTACGCAATAGAATCTATGAAACTGTTAATCATCGATACGAAGAACTCTTGAAATTAAGGCAGGCAGCTGTATCTAGCAATCAAACGCGGATTTAGAACGGCTTGAAACGTTCTTTGAGTCTTTCCAGTATCTGTGGTAGAGTTGTGTATTCCATCTCTTCAATGCCTAAGCGTGCTGGTTCAAACTCACCCATACGTCTAAGCATAGAAGCATATTCCATGGCTTCACGTCTAGCCATATCAAAAGCTGGATCATCAAACAAGTCGGCTACCATAGGTTTTCCGTTATCATCGGTTGCGATTTTGCCGTTTGAAACTTGAAAGCCTAAGGCAACAATCCTTGGAGGGCCGTCAAAAACCGTGCATTTTGCGTCTTTTACACTAACAGGCATTAATGGGCCCCAGTGGCTCCCACGCATCCATCCCGCAACCAGATAACTGTGCATGAAAGGCACAAGAATCTCACCCAAAGCTGGCAGCCCATGTTGCGCACGCACAATAAGTACAGGATCATCTTTTCCAATGTATTTGCCAGCGATCTTTGAAAGTTTGGTTACACTGCCCGCAGCGCATATCAAGCCATCTCTAGCTCTCCAAACACGCGGAATCATATATCGCCCTACAGTTCCAATAAGCCCAACTAGCTCATACACTTCTTCAGGACATTTGAGAACAACACTCTTATTCTTCACCGTATCCAATACCTCAAATTTGAAGCCGCCAGCCATGTCCGGATCAATTACAAGTCCAGCAGTGTTCATTGGGTCGGCAAATATGCGAAAAATTGGAAGGTTGAAAGCGCCAGACGAAGTCTTGTCTGCCGCAAAAACTACAACTGGGTCAGAACCTCTTTCCTCTATTTCCACTTCAGCCACTCCTGGACCCATGCCCCTCACGTTTCCGCTAAAGGCTGTTTTCAAAAGGTCTTGTCCTGCACCATAAAGCTTTAGTTCTAGGGCTTTTTTTGCGGCTTCTTGAAACGTGTTCCAAGCAAGCTTGTGAATTTCTGGATTTGATTCGCCTCTTCCGTGAACCATAAGAAGCTGTAGATCGTCTCCAACATTGAAAATATGGTAACCGTTGACTAATCCTTCTTGTTTTGCCTTTTTCAGATTTTTCTCCGCAATATTAAACAGTGGTTCAGGGACAACATGATGCCCCGCTAAAGAACCAACATCACATTTGATTAGGGAAATCGTGGTTTTTCTCATCATTATCTATCACTCCAAATAGGCTTCGATTGTAGGTTAAGTTGTTCGTCTTAAAAGATTTCCTCAACAAAACTGTGTAAGTTAAATATGAAATAATTGATAGCCAGTATTAGTAGCAAGGTGAGGAAATCCGTGGAGAAGTTACGGACTATATCAGTGAAAATACGAGAAGAAGTCTATAAGGAAATGATTTTACGCGTTCCAGAAGGAGAAAGAAGCAGCTTCATCCGAGACGCAATAATGGAGAAACTCCAAAAGACACCAAAACCAGACAAAATTCTGGAATTAGAGCAAAGACTTAACAAAATGGAAAAGGAGTTTGCACAAATAAGGAAATACCTTGCAGACTTGGAATTGCTCACGTACGAACGCGGAAAAATAAATCCACACACTTTCTGTATAGATGAAATAGACCATAAAATAATAGATTATCTCATCCACTACAAAGGCGGAACCACACCAGAATTGGCGGAATATCTAAAAACAAACAGATGGCTAATACTGAACAGACTGAGAAGAATACAGAAGAAATCCAAAAAACAAATTGGAAAATCCATAATAGACTATTACGCTGGAGAAAAATCAGGCAAAAAAAAGGCATGGTGGATGAACGAAGAACTAATCGAACCATAACCCTATACAACAACAATTAATTTCAGCCACGCGTAATCCTATTTTGGGGCCCGTAGCCGAGTATGGATTAAGGCGCCGAATCACAAAAAGGGATGCGCAGGCCTCCGGTCGTCTAACGAGAGAAAGCCGGAGAACAGGGGTTCAAATCCCCTCGGGCCCGCCAGAAGGTGTCCCCCTCTTATAGTTTTAACATAAAAAACTCCGTACACAAAACTACATGCAAACTAGAAATCCCGGAATTAAGTCTTTTTCTGAAAATCAAATAATCTAGGACGGTGGGATTTGAACCCCCCACGAAGTTGAGATATCTCTCGCATCTCTCCCTTTTTACACTCCATCGAAAACATTCAGGTTCTGAAATATACCTGTTTAATGTAATAGGCGCGCAAAGAGATAACATTAAAAAGGAAAACATGAAATACTGTTGAGCTGGCAAAAGGGAGACTGAGACCTTTCGCGTGCGCGAGAGGTTTCGGTATAGAGAGATTGGTCAGCTGAATTGGGGGTGAAGCATCTGAGGAAACGCAGATGTTTCCTGAAACACTTGGAACAGCACACTATTTGTGAGGTTCCAAGCTCCCATTGGGTGGTGGATGGTCTCTTAAGCGAGGCGGTATGATGTCGAAATTTAACTTGGAAGAATTTGCTGAAACTGCGGATAGAATTAGGAGAAAGGCGATAGAAGAAGGTAGATTGATTGATAATCCTTCTGATGATAAACTAAGGTTGCTTGTGGAGAACGAGCCTGGAGTGAGGAAGACTATATATGGGAATTTTGTCGCTGAAAGCGAACCTACATCCAGAGCAGCCATGTTCACCAAAAACAGTGTTGACTATGAATTCGGCGAAGAAGAACGCGGACTATTAGCCAAATGTGAAGAAGCCTTAGCAAAGGAAAGATTGATTTCCATTGACAGAATTGTGGGTAATCGGAATAGCAATACCACAGTCAGGTTGATTGTTCCAGAACGTTTTGCTCACGTTGCCTATGGGGGGAGAAATCTTTTCATTCCGACAAAAAGAGAGGTCAAGAGACCAACGTATCAAGTTTTGTTTTTCGTCGATGAGGCTTTCGAGGCTAATAAGTCGAGGCTGCTTCCGCAAAAAGACTGTACTATAAGGTTGGCTATGTTGGATGATGGCAGGGTTATCAAAATAGTTAGAAATAGCAACTACATCGGCGAGTTCAAGAAAGGAGTCTTCGCCGCTGAGGATTGGGTTGCTAAAACCGGAAGAGGCGGCATTTTTCTCCATGCAAGTTGTAGGGAGGACTATCTCCAATCTGCACATGGAGATTATCGAAAGGTTAGAACATTACTTCTCGCTTTGAGCGCAAATGGAAAGACAACTCTAACATGCAAGATTCTTGCGAGAAAAGGAAAAGAAAAGTCGTGGCTCATTCAAGACGATGGTGGGACTCTAATGCCAGATGGCTCATTTCACGGCTTTGAAGCTGGAGGACTATTCGTTAAGACGCAGGATGTGAACCCGGGGCAACAACGCGAAATATTCTTCGGCTTGCTAAAACCGGGAGTATTAATCGAAAATGTCCACGTAACCGAAGACGGAGACCTTGACTTTTACATCTTAGAAAGAACGTCAAATGGGCGTGCAGTAATACCTAGAAGAGATCTCATGCATGCCAGCTCACACATCGACGTGGAGAGGATTGATAACCTGATACTTATCACTAGG
>JAOZHM010000137.1 GCA_026014845.1 Candidatus Bathyarchaeota archaeon | reverse complement strand
TTGAGTTAGATGACGCTGGAAAATATCTAGTTTTTCAAAACGTTGCCGCTTGGGTTTCTGCATTGACAGCTCTCCTTTACGGAGAACGTAAACGAAAAATTTACCGACACAAGAAAGGCAGAAGGCGTTAGGAGGCCTCTGCAATGGCTGACCGCCCGAGATTTGGTCCAGCTGGGGTTCCTCTAGCATTTAGGGCTATGAAGGCAACCTTAGCCGATGTTCCGAGACTTTTGAAAGAGGAATGGCTTGATGCTTTTGAGTATCAAGCTGTCCGTTGGGGCGCAAAACCACAGATTAGAAGAGAGAAAGCTGAAGAGCTTGGTCTAAAAGCTGAGGAACATGACGTTTGGCTGAGTCTCCACGGTTCTTATTTCATAAATTTTTGTGGAAAAAAAGAAATTATTGAAGCCAGTAAAAACCGCTTAATTGCGTGCGCAACCGCGGCGGAATGGATGAAAGCTCACGTAGTGGTTTTCCATCCAGGGTTTTATGGCAAAAAACAGCCAAAAGAAGCTTTCAAAGAATGCTTAGAAACCATAAAGGAAGTTGTTGAAACCATGAAGACTCTGGGAATTAGGAATGTCAAACTTGGTCCGGAAACCATGGGGAAGCTTTCTCAGTTTGGAAGTTTAGATGAAATTTTAGGCTTGTGCGAACAGGTTGAGCAAACCCAGCCTGTAATTGATTGGGCGCATTTACATGCGAGGTGTAGAGGGTGCTTCAAAAGCGTTGAGAATTTCCGCAAGGTTGTGGAAGAAATTGAGAGACGATTGGGAACAGATGCTGTTGAAAACATGCACTGCCACTTTACAAAGGTTGAGTTCACGGATAAGGGTGAAAGACGGCATCACACAATGGATAAGGCAGGATATGGTCCAGACTTCACGATGCTTGCGAAGGTTATAGCGGAGTTCAAGCTGAGACCAGTGATAATAAGCGAGAGTCCAGTCCCAGATGTAGATGCAATAAAAATGCGGGAAATTCTCCAAAAAGAACTTGGTTAGAGCGTTCTTACGACAATAAAGAATATTTGCGAGTACCATGATCTAGCTTTCTAAGGCCTTTCTCTTTGCTGCAGTGTAAGCCGTGAAAACCCACGTGAAGACAAGATAGGCGCTCATGCTTACATCAAGAAGCAGATTCTTCTGAAAGGCAGAGTAAAGTGTGTATGCTGAAAAGGTTGTGGCAATGAAGAACAGCATAATAACAACCCAAAGGCTCCAAACTCTATTTTTGAACAAGCCGTAGGCGGTTATTAGGCTTAGTATGCCGATTATGCCTATGTGAATGAGGCTGAAATCAACTATCGCCAATACAGCAAAACATGTTATTCCAGCAATTGCATAAAAAAGGAAAGCTGCGAACATTCCAACACTTTCCACTTTGAGCTTAGACTTAAGCGACATCCACGAACCGCCTTTTAATCTAAATGCATTAACAGCAACGTTAATAAATTTAATGTTTAAAAGATTTGTCTCCAGGCTTCGTTTTTCGGAATCTTAATATTTCAACTACGCTTATCATAGTATAACGGTGAATCGTGGTGCCTTTCACTCCCTTTCATCTTGGTCCAGCCCTTCTTTTCGGTTTAGCTTTCTTCTCGACTTTTGATCTGTTAACTCTCTTGATAGCAAGCGTTATTCCCGACGTAGAACCTTTCTGCATTCTTCTGTTCGATCTCTCCATGCCTTCTCACGGCTTTTTCCATTCCTACGTCGGCTCATCCATACTTGCTGTTTTGGTGGCTGTTACTGTTTATCTACTTAGGGACTTACTAACTAATGTTATGCTGAAGTTTCAAGTGTCGCAGAAATCCTCTTTTAAGAAGATTCTATTCACATCTTTTGTTGGTGCTTATTTCCATGTGTTTTTGGATTCGCTTCTTTACCACCCAATGAATCCTCTCTATCCGTTACAAGGCAACGCGTTTGTCGGCTTAATACCTGACATTGCATATGTGGCCGTCTATGGATTTTGCAGCGTATCATTCATTTTGGGCATCATCTTATACCTTTACAAGATCAGAAAGGGAACCACTGTTTTGGGCTAATCATTCATAGCAAGCGAAAAAGTTTAGAACCAGCTCGTAAAATAATAAAATAAAACTGGAAGAGTAACAAAATGAGGTATCATGAACTTTTTGTGTCCCAATCAAACGTTTTCAGTGGTCTCCAAACATCCTTTGAAAAGGCAGATTACATAATTTTAGGCGTTCCCTTCGACTCTACAAGCACTTACAGAACTGGAGCGAGATTCGGACCAAACGCCATCCGACAAGCCTCCTTGAACATTGAAACCTACAGTTTCCGCACAGGCATAGACATAGAAAACTTGCAGCTGCATGATTTGGGCGATTTACACATTTCCACCAACACAAAGAAAACTCTAGAGAGGCTGGAGCTTGCCATTAAAGACATTTTGGAAATGGGAAAAACACCAGTAACCATAGGCGGAGAACACACAATCACATTAGGCATATTAAAAGGCTTAGGAAAAAAAGCCTCAAAAACAGCACTGGTTAGTTTTGACGCACACCTTGACCTACGTAACGAGTTTTTAGGACTGAAACTCTCTCATACAACCTTCATGCGTAGAATAAACCAAGAAGTAAAGCCAGCGAAAATAATTGAGGTCGGCACTAGAGCGGTCTGCAAAGAAGAGCTGAACTATGCAAAAAACGTTGGGATAAAAATTTTTACGGCACAGCAGATCAGAAACCAGGGAATTAAACAAATTGTAAAGCGGTTGAAGGAAGAACTTGCAGATTATGAGAACCTATACCTGTCTATTGACATGGATGTTCTTGACCCTGCATACGTTCCAGCAGTACAGAACCCTGAACCAGAAGGCCTTGAAACGCATACCTTACTGAACATTTTGTATAACATATGTGATAACCGCGTAACAGGCTTTGACGTTACTGAAGTCGCCCCAAACTTCGACCAAGGAGTTTCAGCAATCCAAGCTGCAAAGATAATTTTGGAAACTTTATGCTTTATAGAGAAATCGAGAAAGATGTAATATCAAGCGAGGAATTGCAAATGCAGTAGATAATATAGTGAGGAAGGCGAAGACGTGGCGATTGAAGAGCATTATGACAAAAGATCATCAAGTTACGAGTCAACATTTGACATGTTATACTTCGAAGTTTTTGATAATGTTGGCGAACACTCTTTTTGTGTTCTCTACATCAACCCTTAATC
>JAOZHM010000136.1 GCA_026014845.1 Candidatus Bathyarchaeota archaeon | reverse complement strand
TGTAGAGTCCAAGCATTGCGTAAGCGAATGAATCGTCATAAATTGTTTTTTCATTTAAGCCCACCCTGTGCCAGTCTGCATCTCCGTTGGGCGGTGGATCATAATAAAGATAAAATTGTTCGAAACCTAAACGGTAAAAGCATATTGCGTCCATTATCATTGTTTCGTATTTGCTTTTGTTTGCGGAATCGTGTATGCATAGCATTTTCAAGCCAATAAGTCCGTAGAGGCATTCAATGTCCATTTGTTGAAGCCATTCATCTGCGTTTGTGACGGCTCTTGCGAAGCCTCCGTAATATTTGTCGTGAATGCCCAGTTCGTTTGGTTTGTGTTGCATGTTGTAGAGGAATGTGGCTCCAGCCAGTACAGCTGCATTTAGATAGTCAACGTTATTCGTTAGTTCGTAGGCTTTTAAAATGGATGGGATGACTCTGCAAGCGTCAATACTGTAATAGTGTGTGCTGTTTTCGTTGCTTTTGAATCCGCCGTAAGCAAGCTTGGCTTGGTTTGTGCATTGTTGGGTTAATATCCAGTCGGCTAGGTTCACGATTTTACTGTTGATTTCTGTTTTTCGATCTTCGAACTGCTTATCAAAGTAGGCTTCGTAAAGGAAGTCAATGGCGAAGGCTGCTGCAAATGCGGCTTTGCCCCATTCGGTGTCTGGGGTGTCCGGGGGAATAACGTAAACGTATGGTGCGTAATCCATGACAAACTGGTAATAGGCTTGTGGAACTGTGGTCACTTTTAGACTCTCCCAACGTAAGGCTGTTTTAAACCGTTCAATATTCGTTCAAGTTCAGACTGTAAGATGTCTAGGGGTGGAGCCTTGCTTAACACGCTTACGTTTTGATCTCCAACAGTGAAGCTTAAGCCAACAGCTGAGCCGCCAGTCAAGTAACAAATAGCATAAACAGCGGCTAAGACGGTGATAAACTCCTTCTCAGCATCCGTACAGTTTTCATAATCTATTTCTTTGCTAAGCTCAAGCTCTAACGTGACCTCAGCGCGCTTTATCATCTTCAAAACCTTAGCGTCTGGAATGTCCACGGCACTAACGTTAATTACGTCATGAACGTCATCAACAGTTACGCTTACCAAATAGCTCTGGCCCCGAACAAAAAAGGAGGAGAAGCCAGATTTAAACAATTTTTAGGGTGAAAAGGCAGAATTTAAAATGGATTAACGAAGTAGGTAACTAAAACTTTGGAACTTGTTTGATGTATTGGGTTATTTCCGTATTTCTCGTTGGATTTAGAGAAATTGTTTTTAGGTTAATCTTATGTAAGAACAGTAACATACGACAACAGAACAATATTCAAGTGGGGAAAGTACCGAAGAAATGTACGCTGAAAGGGAATGCAAGTCAGTGATTATTAGAACGCTTGGGAATTCTCCGAAACTTAAAATGATAGACTTCTTTTTGGATAATGCTCTGTTCGACTTCACGAAAAAGGAGGTTATAGAAGCCTTAGGGATGAGCAAGCAAACATTCTACAAGTACTTTCCAGAGCTTGAGGAGTACGAAATCGTCAAAGTCTCCAGAAAAATAGGGAAGGCAAAACTCTACAAGATCAGCGTCGAACATTCACTCTCTGGCTGTTTCCATATGTCTTTATGTAGGCTTAGAAGGTTCTCCTTAATTGGGTGCTATCAAAGTCTTTGTCGTTTGACACTATTTTCTTTGCACCTTTTCTTAGTGCAACTGTTAAGTGTATGGAGTCCTCGTAATCAATGTCATATTTTTTCATTAATTCGGCAGCTTGAATGAGGTCTTCTGGTTTTAGTGGGTCTATCAGTAAGCCTTTTAGGTGTGTCATGGAGTCGATGACATCTTCTACGAGACGCTTGTCCTTTAGGGTTCTACCCGTTAAACCTGCAATTATGACCATTGTCTCGTAAAGCGTTAGGCTGGAAGTTGCGTACTCTCCTTTTGGAGCGTTTTCAATTTTTTTGATCCATTTGTATGCTGTTTTACCTAGTGAAGGATGGTTGCCAAGCCAGTAAACGAAGATGTTAACGTCTACGTAGCTTTCGACGTCCACCATTTCTTTATAACCTCAACTGCAAATTCGTCAAGATCTTCAGGCCATTTATCTATTTTAAAAGCTCCGAAGTATTTATCTGCGAATGGCTCGAGGGGTTCTATTATTATGCTTTTTTCTTTTGCTATGATCTTAACATACCCCCCCTCTTTCATCTTTGTTTTTTCTCTGATGTTCTTTGGAATGACCACTCGGCCCTTTTCATCAACCTTAACAACCGCTGTCATTTTTTAACCCACTAATATTAAGTAATCCCACTTATTTAAATATTCCCACCATCGCCGTCATGTTCATGAAGGAATAAAATATATGTGTCTTGTTTTTCGCTTAAATAGTCATGTAATGCGTTTGTTTATGTCTTAGGTGAAAAAACGCCAAAAACTAAACGAGAAGCCGTTCTACGAAAAAACGTTCGCTTACCAAACAGTTCTGGCCCCAACCAAAACCTAAAAAAACCTCGCCCGCGCGCTAATTCACAAGGTTTTTTCGATGCACCGCAACCAGCTCTATGCCTGAGTGATTGCGCCTACTCGTTCTTTCGGTTCGTGTACGAGAAATATGACCATGAGCAATGCTATAAACGTGGCTCCTAGGCTTATGATGAAGGGAGATTGAGGAATGAAGTTTCCGTATAGATAGCCACCAAGCAGCATGCCCAAACCCATAAGTATGTAGCCAAAAAAATTATTGAATCCAATTACTTTGCCTCTATACACCGGTTGTATGAGATCCGTCGCAAGCGCCATCGCTCCCGACATTATCAACATGTGAGCAAATCCAAACAAACACATAGAAACCATAATCATCACGTAGTCGCCAAACGTAAAAATCACCGTACCTAAGCCAAGCACGCCTAAGCCGAGAATTATCGGAATTTTCCTCCCAATCTTATCAACTAGCTTGCCGATTGGAAGAGAAGCCACAACCATAGTCAGCAAAAGCGGAATGAAAACAAAATACCACTGCTGCTCTGTTATCCCAAGCACATCCCTCGCGTAAAGCGCATTAATCACACCAGTAAGGGAAATGCCAAACATCACCAACGTCCTCACAGAAAACAGCCACAACACCGTTCTGGGCACGAACTTCCAAACACCAACGCTCTCCTTAATAGCCTGCGGATACGAAGAAATGAAATAGCTGAAGCGAATCGGTTTCCCATCTGTCATCGTCTCCTTCAACCTAAGCCGCAGCACTGCTGCAGCAAGGAAAAACCCAGTCATAAGCAAATAGATAACTCTCTGGCCCACAACCTTTCCAAAACTCGCGAAAAGAAAAATAGCGATCACAGGACCCGGAGTATTAAAGGTCCCGTGAATAAGCTGAATGATTGAAGAACCCATGCCCCTACGCTCTGGTGGAAGCGAATCTTGAACCATCGCAAACAACGCTGGCTGATAGATTAGACAAAGACTGCTCACTATTGACCCCAACAAAACAAAGTGCCACGACGGAGCAAACACAAAAAACAGGAACGACAAAGCCATTGCAAAAGTCATGGTCTTAATCAACCAACGCCTACCATACTTGTCCGCAAGATAGCCCCCAGGAAAGGCTACAGCAGCCATGGCAACAAAGTTGCCAAAACCTATCAGTCCTAAGGCTATAGGCGGTCCACCTAAAGCTTCAATAAAATACTGGAAGTTTGAATGCGGCATCTCCATGGCCAAGTCCATTATCATCCAACTAAACACTAGAATCCGATAGTTACCCGTAATGAACGAGAACTCCTGCCATAGAAACTCCTTGAATCGTGCAAGAGGGTTCCTCAATCCCATGAACCTCATTCTTTCGAGAACCATGAACACATGCTCATATAAGGTTTAGCTTCTCAAACCACACCAACATTCGTGATAGCAGCATTACAGCAAGTCACTGCGCTAACGGAAAGAAAACATCTCACTTCGACCAAAAAAGAGCGGACTAAACTCTAACTTGAAAATAATGTGTAAAAAGCCTTTTCCATTTTTTTATTTCTTCCTTTTACTTGGCTATTCCCCTGTTCCCGGGCTTGCCGAGAGCAGTTTAGGAACGTGAAATTTCCTTTAAGGCGCGGTCTGGGTTCCATGTGAAGGTGAGTGTGAAAAGTAGGTCGTTTCCGTCGTAGGCTTTCAGTGTGGCAAGTGTTCCATCAGTGTTCCATGTGAAAGTGTTTTTAGTGATTTTCTTTCCAGTGGGTGGGCTGACTATAGAGCTTATTATGGCGTCGTGTATGCGTTTGTATGCCATGTCGTATTGGCTCCACGGAACCTCAGGTTCAGCCATAATCTCAGCCTTCCATTTTAAAAAAGAGGAAAGAAGGGAGATTTAAGGAATTTTCACGTTAAAAAAGCACTTTTTCAATTGTTTTTGTCAAAAAGGCTTTTTGAAATGCGATTGTTAAAAAATAAGGATATTGAGAGCTGAGTGGAAAAGGGATTCCAATGTCACGTTTGCCGATTGTTGTGTGTTAAAGATTTTATATTGTGTAGTGTATTAGGCTCTGTATGATGCTGCAAGAATTTGAAGAGGAGTTAGGAGAAAGACAATACGGTTCTGTGGTGGGTTTATGGTGAAGGGGGATTTTAAACCTAAATTGTTTTTTTTGTGTGCTTCTCATACTTTGCTTCATGTCTATTCAAATCTTCCTCTCGCTCTTTTACCGATTTTAATTGATGAATATGGTTTATCTATTCTCATTGCGAGTATTGTCGTGGCTGTTCCTCGAGTTTTTTCACTGGTTTTTTCGGTTCCCAGCGGCTTGCTTGCTGATCGTTTGGGTCATACTAAGCTTATTTCCTTCAGTTTATTTTTGCAAGTGTTTGCGGCTTCTTTGATCATACTATTTCCCACTGTTGAGACCATTGTCTTGTGCTTTTCTTTGACTGCTTTGGCATCGACTTTTTATCATCCGCCAGCTTTGAGTGCAGCAACAAATATTTTGCCTACAGATTTCTTGAATAGGGGATTGGGTTTTCACGGGGGAAGCGGTACTCTTGGGTTTGCCATTGGGCCTATCACGTTAGGGCTGGTTTTGAACTGGTTTGAATGGAGATACGTCTACCTCATTTGGATTGTACCAGTGTTTGTTATTGCGGTCATAGCCTTTTTTGCGAATTCAAATGAACATCCTAATGATGAACATGAGGAGCATGATGAGAGTAAAGGAAAAAGTTTGACTACTCCGCTAAAGGATGTTTTGTCTGTGACTTTCTTGTCTTTCCTTTTGCTGTTGCTTTTTAGAAGTGCTGCAGGAGGTACTATTTCAACGTATATAACAACCTACTTGACCAAAAGTAAAGGGCTGGATGCTGGTTTGGCAAGCATTGTTTTCGGTTTAAGTCCTCTGATTGGTTTAACAAGCGTTATTATGGGCGGTTATGTAGGGGATAGGTTAGGATGGAAAAAGTCTCTTACGTCAATTTTTTCAATTGTTACTGTTGCGTTGTTTTGTGTGTTTGTTTCAACTTCAACAAGTCAGACTGTGCTATTTTATCT
>JAOZHM010000135.1 GCA_026014845.1 Candidatus Bathyarchaeota archaeon | reverse complement strand
GCCTAAAATTTCTTTCGGTAACTTTCTTGTGGTTCTCATGGAAAAGTGGAGTGTTTTACAGTGTTTTGCTATTGATAGATTGGTATTCCTTCTTTCGGGTCTCGGACAATCTTTTCAAATTCTTGCATTAAACGTCGTGTTATTGGCCCAAGTTTGCCGTCGCCATATAAAAGTCCATGATCATAAACCGAAACTTTTGCTTGACTTCGGACAGTATTCCCTATTTATGTAGATGAGTAAATCTTTTTCCAAGGGTTTTATTCCTCCAAACTGGAGAATTTAGTCTATTCAGATATGTTTTTTGTAAAAAGTCGGTTGTTTCAATCATTGTTAACCGTAGAATTGCGGCCTTTTTGATAGATGTCTTGGAACAGGAAGCCGTTTGAATGGCTTTCCTTTTACTATTTCCTCGATTTCGTTTGTCAGTTCTTCAAGTTTCATTTTACGTATTTTTCCAGCTTTTCTGTCCCTCACCGGAAGCACATCCGATTCTATTTCTTTTTGTCCCACGACAATTATGTATGGAATCCATTCTCTTTCAGCTTCTCTAACTCTTTTTTGCATGGTAAACGTTTGGTCATCGATGTCTACACGTACGTTTTGTGCGTCTAAACTATCAGCCAATTTTTCAGCATGCTCAAAGTATTTGTCTGACATGGGGATTATGCGTACTTGCGTAGGCGAAAGCCATAATGGAAGCATCGGTGGTTTGCCTTTTTGTTGTTCCTTGTAGGCTTTTTCCAATAATGCATAAACACATCTTTCGATTGCTCCGCTCGGGGAACAGTGCATAATTAGCGGATGACGTTTCTCACCTTTCTCGTCAACATAGGTTATGTTGTATCTTTTTGCGTTTTCAACGTCGATTTGGTCTGTGGAGAGGGCTGCTGCTTTGTCTTGGTTGTCTACGAAGTTGAAATCCCATTTCATTATGAAATAGAAGAATCGTTCCCTCCACATCTCAGACAGGGCTGGTCTTCCGAGGACTTTAACCAAAGATTTGATGAACTCTTTGTTTTCTTCGTAGAAGTCTTTTGAGAAACGTATCGCTGCTTCATAGTCGCCCTTGGATAAGCCTATTTCCTCGAGGATCTGCATGCACAATTTGAATCTTATCAGGAATTCCTTTTTGGCTTGTTCGCGGTCTGTGCAGAAGGCGTGACAGTCCGGCATCGTGAATGCTCGCAGTCGCCTTAAACCGACAACCTCTCCTCTTTGTTCCCGTCTGAAACTGTAGCGTGTTAATTCGTAAACTTTCAGCGGCATTTGCTTGTAAGAGAACTGGGCGTCATGAACCATTAAAAATTGTCCGAAGCACGCCGCAAACCGTAGAAACAGCGTTTTGTTCTCTGATTTTAGTATGTATTGTCTCGCTGGAAAACGGTTTATGTAATCCGCTAGGCTCGGGTGTTGAAAATCGTACATGATTGGAGTTTCAACTTCCATTGCTCCATACTCTGTCATTTTGGCGTTGACAAGCTGTTCGAGTAGGGATTTGATTAGTAGTCCTTTTGGATACCAGCGTATATTTCCAGGGTCGCTTCCCGGCTCATAGTCAGCTATTTCCAGTCTTTTCATTAATAGAACGTGTGGAGGCGCTTGCTGGCTTGCCCTAACTTTTGAGGTCTCGTATGTTGCGAATTTTTGCAGGTTTTCGCGTCCTTTGAAGTCGAACTCTTCAACTGGTACCATTTTTCCGTCTGGCTGGAGGATGTACCAAGTGGACTTTAGTTTTTCTTGAGCTTTTACTGCTTCGGAAACCTTTTCTTTTTTCTTCTCTTCTGCTTCGGCTGGCAATATGGTGCGTGATTGTTCGGCAAGTGGATGCCCCTTTATCGAAATTGTGAATTGTTTGTTCCAGCCGAATGGCGCACGGTATGTTTCTAGGCCTATCTTTTTTGCGTAGGCTTCCATGGCTTTAACTATTTTTAGTGCGTTTTCGGGTCTTGCTAGGTTGCTGCTTAAGTGTGCGTATGGATAGATTAGAATTCGGTTTACCTTCAGTTTTTCTAGGAACGCTTGAACTTCGTCTATGGCTTTTTGGGCTACTGCTTCGTTGTCGCCTTCTTCAACAGCCGTGAATAAAACGACGATTTCTTCCAGTCGCTTTTGTTCTTTTTCAGCTTCTTCAGCGATGGCTATTTCTTTTTGGATAGGCTTATACTGGATGAAGTTTGAGTGTAACTGTAATATCCGCATAAAATCCCCTCTCGTCTTTTAGCCTTTATGATGGTTTATATCGCCACTGTTCAACCTTTTTCTCTTTCTTAGTCTTCTTCTTATATTCTTTGTAATGTTCTTTGCATAAATAAGCCCGTCTTTCGCCACTGCTAATGTTTAGCCCAGCAGACTTGACTTTTCCAGATGAAATTGAGCGTACAGCGTCTTTACTGCAACCAGAAACGCTGCATTTCACGCCTTTAGCAATACGTCCCAATGTTAAACGCCTCTTTAGTACTTTAACGCAATAAGATACACGTCATTGCTTAATTTCTTTTTCATAAAGCACGTGTGCCCTTCGATAAATCTCTGCTTTTTCGCCGAAAAAAGTTGGGCCAGCAGCCTCAACGACAAGCGAAGCAGCCGCAGAACCCACACACGCACACCACAACAAGTTTTCACCACGGATGTATTCAGCTAAAAAACCTCCAATAAAAACGTCTCCAGCCCCTGTTGGGTCAACAACCCTCTTCGACTTGTAGGCTGGAATTTTATACACGTTTTCTTCGACGGAGAGTATTGCACCCTTCATCCCTAAAGTTACGATGACCGTTTCGACGCCATAATCATGGACTGCCTTTATGGCTGATTTCTGGGTTGACCTGCCAGTTACGGCTTTAATTTCGGTTAAGGACGACTTGTAAATGTCAATGAGTTCTAACACGCGCTTGTCGGTTAGGGAACCACGGATGACGTTTCCTTTTTCGTCGAAGCTTCGCACCAGTCCTTGTGGGTCGAGAGACAACCACTGAGCACAGCTTCTTAGTTTCTTGGAAACTTTGTATGTGATTTCGCCTGCGATGGGAGCAATGTGAATGGTTTTGGCTTTCAGAGATTTTGGTGAATCATCAATAGTGATGGGTGGAGCTTTGCTCTTTAGTCGCAATTTTCTGTTTGATAAATTATTACTGTATTTCAGTTCGAAACGTGTGGTCTGTGCAGTCTCAACTTTAACTATTCCCGATAGATTAACACCTTCTTGCTCAAGCCACCACAAATAAGCCTTTGGAAAGTCACCGCCAACCTTTGAAACAACGGAAACAGTTGCATCCAAGCGTCTGGCAGCAAAAGAAGCATAGGCTACGGACCCGCCTAAAACAATAAAGGGCGTGTTCCTATTTGGGAGAAAAATAGAATCTATGGCAAAATGCCCTACTGAAACAATGTCAAACACTTACGCCTTTATCCTCCTCCCAGAATATTATGTGAAACTGAACTTAAAACCAACGGAACTCTAAACTGGTTTCCGTCAAGTTTTTATGTTAAGTTAAGGAATTATTTAATGCCTCCTTTACGAGGCGATTAAAATGAAGATCTTCTAATTACTGCAAACTCGCGTTTAAGCGCATAAAGTCATTGTACAGTTTCGTTCTCAAACAATCGAATTTTTGAAATCGAAGATTTTCATGTCAAAGAAATCCAGCGAAACAAAGAGGCTTTAGCATTACTTAAAACAAAGCTTTCCGGATAGTTGGAAAACGTTCAAACAGAAGTTCTGTGCTGTCCTTACGCCATAAGAAGACTCGTGGAGACATACTAAATCTATGATTGAAGTAGTAGGATTGCTTTGGCTAGGTCTCCTTCACACTCTTCTAGTGCTTTTCTAGCGTCCTCTAAACTCTTTCCAGTTTGATCAGCCACAAGCCTAATGTCCTCTTCCGGTACGACCAGTTTGCGTTCTACCGCTTTCTCAACTATTTTTCCGCCAGTCACCTGAAAGATCTTCTGTCCTTGAACTTCCATTATTGCCACTTCTGGCTCTTCAATTGTTATTTCTTTGCTGCCTGTTTTTATGACTACTTCTTCAACGTCTGGAATTGCGTCCATACTTAATCCCATGCGCTGCATCATACGTTTCGCGTCACGGGGACTTACGCGTCGTCTTCTCATAAAACCACCTTTCCATCATAACAATTATTCAAATCTCATACTTAACTTTCTTCCGCACACCCACGCCTAACCTTGACAGCAACACCCCGCGTGAAGGCTATCATCTCTTCACCAGACAAAACAGCACGCCCAACAGCCAAAACCTCAACCCCTTCATCAAGAATGATAACTTCATCTTTTGGACGAATGTCACAATCAGCTTTTACAACATGTTTCGCAAAGACATCACCACCTTCAGCGATAAACTTTGAAACATCATCCATGACAATAACGAGGCATTTTGCTGAATTCGCATTCTCAACAATTCGTTTTGCCCCTAGAATGCTCAGGGAAAACAAGCCGTCTGTTGGACGAAGGGTTGCCAGCCTTTTTCCATCAAAATAGACGTAACGGATTCTGCCAGTTCTTTTGGAGCGAATTATCTCCACATTTTCAGGAAATAACTCAGCGCCTATGCCTTTTCCAAACTGGTAGTCTGCCACACTCCTGATACGCCTAAACGCATTCTCCAAATCCGTTACACCGTTCAACTAAGCCTTTAAGATTCGACAACTATAAACACAACAACACAATAAAAACAATTTAGGTGCGGCAAGTGCGGTGTGAAGTCTGCGGACGAGAAATCTACGGCAAATCTTACAGAGTTATGATTGAAGGAGCAAAACTAACAGTGTGTGGCAAATGCGCGAAACTTGGAACAATTATTTGGGAGGAGACAAAACCAAAAACACCAATGCCGAGTGCAAAAGCTCCAACAAGACGTTTAACATTAAAAACTAAAAAGCCGCCACAAGCCATTGTGGAGAGCACTCTAGAGCTTGTAGAAGATTTTGATGTAAAAATAAGGCATGCCAGGCGAAAGCTAGGACTTTCACATAAAGAGTTAGGTAAAAAAATAAGCGAGAAGGTTTCAGTTCTCAAGAAAATTGAAACAGGGAAAATGACTCCAGACAACAGACTTGCAACAAAACTGGAGCACACATTGAAAATTAAGTTGCTCGTTCAGGCTTCAGAAGAAAAAGTCCCAAAAGCAAACATTAAGCCTGTAAGCCGTGAACTAACATTAGGAGATCTAATTCAATTGGACAAGAAAAAGGTGGAGGAGAAAACGAAACGAAAGCAATCATAGTTCAACGCCGACAACGCTTCGAACCCTTAACCCTTGACGAACTTGAAACCTTAGCAGAAACTGCAGAATACACTATAGTAGACAGAATAGAACAGGTTAGGAAAGCAGACTCCCGCTATCAAATAGGCGCGGGAAAAGTGAAAGAAATAGCTCAACTAATTAAAGAAAACGAAGCTGAAAAGCTAATATTTGACAACCCGTTAAAACCAGTGCAAGCCTACAATTTGGCAAAGGCCACAGGCGTCGAAGCCATCGACCGCTTTCAACTAATCCTAGAAATTTTCGCCAGAAGAGCCACAACGAAAGAGGCGAAACTGCAAATTCGATTGGCAAGACTGAGATATGAGTTGACACATGCAAAGGAAAAGGTACGACTGGCAAAGAAAGAAGAACAGCCTGGATTCATGGGTCTCGGAGCATACAAAGTAGATGTCTACTACGAAACTGTTAAGAGACAAATACAGTCCATTCGCAGAAAACTAGGGAAAATTCGAAAAAAAAGGGGTCTACACCGTAAAAGAAGAACAGAGCTAGGATTCCAGTCAATTTCTTTGGCTGGATACACAAACGCTGGAAAAAGCTCATTGTTTAATTCCCTTACAGAAGAGGAAGTTCCGGTGGACAACGCCTTATTCACAACGTTATCAACAACAACAAGGCTTCTGGAACTTTCAAGGAAAAAATTCTTGCTGACAGACACTGTCGGCTTTATAGACCGCCTTCCACTAACACTGATAGAGGCATTCCGCTCAACCCTTGAAGAAACCATCTATTCAGACCTAATACTTCTGGTCGTGGATACAAGCGAGCCCATAAGTCTCATTCAAAAGAAACTTTCATGCTGCCTAGAAACAATAAGCCAAATAGGAGCATCCGGCATCCCAACAATAACGGTACTGAACAAGATCGACCTACTATCAGAAATTGAGTTAGATCAGAGACTTGCAAGCCTAAAGGAAAGGGCGCCAAACCTTTTGCCAATATCAGCGTTATACAAAACTGACTTCGATTTGCTAAAACAGGAAATACTGAGAACGCTGAAAAACTATGTTCAAGCGTCGTTCACTATTCCATTGACAAGCGAGTCCATGTCTTTTATCTCATGGCTATTCAACAGTGCAGACGTACAAGAACTAAAGTATTCGGACACATTTGCCCACATGGTTTTTGAGGCAGTTCCATGGTTCGTTGAAAAAGTGAGAAAACGCGTAGAGACAGAATTTAACGGGAAATTCGAGGAAACTCGAACAATAAACGTCTGAAAAGGGACAAAAATGCCTAAAGTCGTGGTTTTGAGGTGGGGTCACAGATTACAAAGGGATGCTAGACTTACAACACATGTTGTGTTAACGGCCCGAGCATTAGGAGCTTCTGGTCTCATACTGTCAGACATAAAAGACAAAAGGATTAAGGAAACAGTTGAAAAGGTCACAAAGAATTGGGGAGGACCGTTCTTTTTTGAAATGGGAGTGTCTTGGAAAAAAGCTGTGAAAGAATGGAAGGAAAAAGGTGGCGTAGTTGTTCATCTCACAGCGTATGGAGACAACATTCAAACAAGCGATATTCTACAGCGAATTAAGGCTTCAGAAAAAGACATTTTAGTTGTCATTGGAAGTCAAAAAGTTCCAAAGGAGTTCTTCTCAAGGTCTGTGTCCGATTTTAATGTAGCAATTGGAAATCAACCTCACTCTGAATGTGCAAGCTTAGCTATATTCCTAGACCGCCTTTTCGAAGGAAAAGAACTAACAAAAAGCTTTGAAAACGCAAAAATGAGGATAATTTCGCAGAAGAGGGACAAGAAACTAGCCAGAAAATAGTTTCTTTTGTTCAGAAGCTGTATCTTATTTTGAAATCTTTAAACTCGCCAGTATAACTTTCCCACGTCACATCTACATGCGTAACCCTAGCCCCAGCTGGCCCACGCCTGCAAAACTCGATGAGTTCTTTTACAGCCTTTTCCTCTCCTTCGAAAACGGCTTCAACTCTACCGTTTCGCAAGTT
>JAOZHM010000134.1 GCA_026014845.1 Candidatus Bathyarchaeota archaeon | reverse complement strand
TGTTTTAGCCAATATGTAGAATTAATGGGTAATTAGTTAAGCTGATGATTACTGGTTTTGTGCTTGGAAATGGTTATAGCTTTTTAAGTGGTTATTGACTTGTGAGCTGTGTTGTTAAAGTCTGTTTTGAAATGGATCAAGCGTATTCTATTGGTTAGAATGGATTTGCAACTGGAAGTTGATTATAACGAAGAAATGAAGAGAGTATTGTTTGGTAAGTCAGAATAGAATTGAATGTCTCACGTGAAACAACAAGTTTCTTGTTTTGCTGAATGATCCACATCTGCAATTACACTTGGTACTCCATTATTCTGTCCATTGGAGAGTGATGACGAAATAGAAAATTGTTCTGGTTTCTAATCACAGCTAAACTAATAACAAAGTATACGTTTATTGATACTGCATTTGTTCGCTGGAAAGGAAAATGGCTCAGAAGAATCTGGAAGACTTGCTTAAAGAATTGGTTGAAGTAGACAAGGAAATTGAACGAAGAATAAAAGATCTAGAAGAGCTAATGTTTCATAATGGAGATTGGGAGAGGTACATTGTATAAGTGAAACATTCTATTAGTAAACCCTCCTATTTTTGTCATAATTCTCGTGTTTAGGTGATGAAAATAAAAAAAAGGAAAATTAGAGTTTTTGTTCTAGTTGTCTAATGGCTTTCAATGTTCTGTCTCGAAGGTCTTTGAAACTGGGGCTCCAATAGTGTCGTATAAACACCGAACCTGGTATTCTGCCACAGAGTAAATCTTGCTCTTGCTGTATCAAATCGTGTCTGATCATAAAGCTGCCAAAGAAGTCCCTTAACTCATTGAGTCTACATTTCAACCTGCTTCTCAAAAGTCTCTTTCGTATTGCGTTATAGCTTACTAACTCATTATCAGCTATCTGAGAGATCAACTCTCTGGGAATGAATGATATGTAGGTGTTCTTGGTTTTGCGAAGGAATAACTCTCGATATTTGAAGTGTTCTAGACATTGTAGCTCTTCATTGTAATATTCATGGAGTTTATCCATTCTAGCCAATTTCACTATTAGGTTGAAGGATGTTATAGCTTCCGAACTCCTTAGACCAGTTAAAGCGAGAAATTTGAGTAAAAGTCTCTCATTACCCCTTAATACTTCATTAGTCTCTTTATACCATTTTAACACGTCACTGTTACTACCGTTTAGCATTCTTAAGAAGCTGCTAAAGACATCCGACCTATAGAGTTTCACTCCGTAATCTTTGAGCTTTTGCCTAAACTGTGTATGGACTCCAAGATATTTACTAAGTGATAGTAGACATTTGATTACTTGATTCCGTACTGAAGGGCTTACAGTATCTATGCCTCTCAAATTACCATTGATCATGTAAGAATACTTCTTAGCGTAGCAATAGACTGTTGGTGCACAACTTTTAGCATATTTATGGAATACCCATTCTCTAAAGTTATCCCAATTAATCCTATAATGCACGTCAAGCAGATGTCCTAACCGAGCTAGACTACCGGCCCCTATCCAATACATTCTCTATTTGATGATTTTCCTTTAAAATAGGTTTTCGTTTTTTAAAGAACCACTGGTACCCCAATAGTTTCTATTCCCTGTTGCTTTTGCATCTGCATTGCCTTTCCTCTGACTCTCAAGAGAACTCTGACTCCAGCAAAGAAGCCATAGCCCCCGAGTGTTCCATATCGCTTTACTTTTAGTTATTACTTGGCCATCAACTGGGGAAAATGTAAAAAAACACCGCTTTGTAAGTGTCTTATATCGAACATAAAGGAGGTGGTTCCATGAAGGTGAAGGCTCTCTCGTTAATTTTCCTTGTTGTTTTCGCAGCCGTTGCAACATCCGTTGTTCTTTGTCTCTCAAGTAGTCACACAGCCGAAGGAAACAGCAATTTCACTAAATCGTACAACATTGCGGAAGGTGATGATGAAATACGCATTGACCCATGTGGAGACGAAATAGATTGTCCTGGAGTACCCACATAAAAAACGGTGATCAGAAAACTTTAAAATCTATGCCGAATAGCTGATCTAAGGCGAATCTGATGCGTAAACTGTTAACAGCTCTCGATGTTAAGATACTTCAAGCGCTATGTGAAGTTGGTCCAAGAAACTTTTCGAGTGTTGCTAGAACAGTTGGTATATCGCGTAAGAAATTGGAGCTTCGGATAAAACGCATGCACTCAAATCCCCAATTTTATTTGAGAATGCTGACTTCTATTTATCACACAAACATTGGTTTACGAAAGGCTGTTGTTTTTCTGGAAGCTGAACCAGGCATGGAACAACTTCTTTTCGATTGTTTATTGGTTAACGGGTTTTGGATTTATGCTTGTAGGTCTTATGGAAGGGGTGAGGGTTGCACAGCCATGTACGCAGTTCCGATAGAACATTGCAAAGAGTTGGAAGAGTTTATACACGAGTTAAAGCGCTTGGGAGTAGCCAAGACTGCCCACATTTATTGGTCCACGTGTTTTCAAGGCGGGCGGATAACCTCTGACTGGTTTGACAGCTGTCAAGTAAATTGGGTGTTCCGCTGGGACGATTGGATAAAAGAGGTACAGACGCAAACAACCGATCTGCCTTACACGTTGATAGAAGCTAAATCCTATCCTAATTATGCAGATGAAATAGATATTAAAATGCTTATGGAGTTGGAAAAAGAC
>JAOZHM010000133.1 GCA_026014845.1 Candidatus Bathyarchaeota archaeon | reverse complement strand
TTTAAACCTAGTTTAGAGCTGTTGAATTGTAAAGTTATGAGTCAATCTATTATGAGTAAAATGTTACACGTGAAACAATATTGTTAAACGAGCTGAATAGAAAGCTAGCCGACAAGCATAAATGTAATGCTTGGTTATGCTATCTTAGTGATTGAGGAGGATGGTAGAAAAATTTTATCCCTTCTCTCCTTTCTCCCCTCATGAGAGTCTACCATTCTCCTCATGAGAACCTTAATGCAGTTTAAACCACTTATAGCTTACTAAAAAATCTTCTATTGCCACTGTATTGCACAGCGTTAATGAGAAGCTAAAATGTTTCACGTGAAACAATGTAACTTATGTTAAGCATTGTTTGTGAATCTTTCTTTCTATGAACTCCCTTAGAATGTTTGTGAATCCGGTAATAGAAAAAGGAGGGATTAGGAGAGTGCTTTTAGGTTCGCTTTTTCGTATATCTCTTTCAGTTTCATTGGGTTGTAGTTTACGTAGTGTCTCCGTAACACTGTTCTTGGAATTCGACCACAGAAAGCGTTGATGTATGCTTCTGGGACTCCTAGCCTGATCATTTCGTTGTTAAACCAATCCCTAAGATCCTTTGGTGTTATTTTTATTCCTGTTTTAGCCACAGCCATACTCCAGTATTTTGGGAATGTCTTGTATTTGTCAACTGGAAAAACTCTTGGGTTGTTGTCTGTTCTACCATTGAGATATGGATGTAAGATTTTAGCTAATTCTTTGTTGTAGAATGTGACCCATCTGTGTTTTGTTCTGGACTGGTTCGTTTTAATTATCATTCTTTTATCTTTGTCTACTTCATTAATCATCAGGTACATTATGTCGTTCCTTCTTAACCCAGTTACACAGTATGCTAGGAACATCATTTTAACGACTGAATGTTCGATTGCATTGTAGAATTTACCCAAGTCTGCTTGGGATAGGTTTAGTATTTTAGGAGTGAATGGTACAGTCTTGAATCCGAACGATGCTAACTCTGGTCTGTTAAGGTAATCTCTGAAGAATCTTCTAATAGTTTTAACGAAACAATTGTATGTCTCTACAGCGTATTTCTCATCCACTAATGTTAAGAATGACCTAACATTCTCCTTAGTTATCTGTTCCACTGGTTTGTTGACACTCTTTAACATTATCCTCAGTTTAGATGCATGATTGGTTACTGACACTTTAGCCTGAGTTAAATCAATGTACAAGAATCTTCTAAAGTCTTCTATTATATTATTATACGCTATACTTGACCGGACTATACTACCGGAGCCACAGGGTAAAAATTGTGTTTGGTAGTTTAAATTTTTGGTGTATAGAAATAACGACAAGTAAAAAAAATAGGGTGGGTTTTAGTATTCTTCGCTTTCAGGTCCGCCTGGCGGTCCCGCTGGTGCTTTCGGTTTTGTTGATGCTATTACGTCGTCTATGCGCAGTATCATTGATGCTGATTCAGTGGCTGATTTCGCTGCCTGTTCTTTGACTACTAGTGGTTCAATTACGCCGTTCTCTCGCATGTTTTCAACTTTTCCTTTGAAGACGTTTATGCCCATGGGTTGGCCGTCTGTTTTTTCATGAGCAGCTCTCAGTTCTGCGATTATGTCTATTGCTTCCAGTCCAGCGTTTTCAGCTAAGGTTTTTGGCACGATTTCAAAGGCGTCGGCAAAAGCTTCTATTGCAAGTTGTTCTCTTCCTCCAACTTTTGTGGCCTGTTTTCGCAGTTCTTTGGCTATTTCAACTTCTACTGCGCCGCCGCCTGGAACTATTTTGTTGTTTTCTATTACGTCTGAAACGACTGATAAGGCGTCGTGCATGGCTCTTTCTGCTTCGTCAACCATTCTTTCTAGTCCAGCGCGGATGAGAACTGCGACTGAGCGGGGGTCTTTGCATTTCTCAACGAAAATCATTTTGTCTTCGCCTATTTTGCGTTCTTCAACGATGCCTGCCATGCCCAAGTCTTCAAGTTTTAAGTCATCTAAGTCTGTAACTATTCTGCCTCCTGTTGCCCGTGCAAGTTTTTCCATGTCCGATTGTTTCACTCTTCTTGCTGCAAGTATCCCCTGTTTTGCTAAGAAGTGCTGTGCCATGTCGTCTATGCCTTTCTGGCAGAAGAGAACGCTGGCTCCTGGAGCTTTGATTTTTTCAACCATTTCTTTTAGCATTCGGGTTTCTTGGTCTAGGAAGGCTTTCATTTGGGTTGGGTCTCGTATTCTTATTTCGGCGCTGGTTTCTGTTTTTTGAATTTCTAGTGGGCAGTCTAGTAAGGCTATTTTTGCGTTTTCTATTTTTTTGGGCATACCTGAGTGGACAGCTTCTTTATCTATTATTAAACCTCTGATGAGTTGGGATTCGAATAGGCTTTTTCCTTCCTTTTTTATGATTTGTATGTTGTCTATGTCTGCTACGTTTCTTTCTCCGCGTTTCTCAACGATTTGTTTTACTGCGTCTATTGCGATCTCTGCGAAGTGTTCTTTTGCTGGACCTACAGCTTTGCTTGCCATAGACGTTAACGCAACTTTCCTTAGTGTTTCGCGGTCTTCAATGTTTACTAGTGTTGCAATGTTGTTTATGGTTTCTATTGCTTTTTGTACTGCCTTTCTGTAGCCGCTCACTATTATCGTTGGGTGGATGTTTTGGTCTAGAAGTTCTTCGGCCTTTTTTAGCAGTTCACCTGCTAAGATTACGGCTGTTGTTGTTCCGTCACCTACCATGTCGTCTTGTGTTTTTGCAATTTCAACCATCATTTTGCCTGCTGGATGTTCCACTTCCATTTCGTCTAGAATTGCTGCTCCATCGTTGGTTATTGTTATGTCTCCTAGGCTGTCTATGAGCATTTTGTCCATACCGCGGGGGCCAAGCGTTGTCTTCAATACTTCTCCTATTATGCGGGCTGCCATGATGTTGTTTCTTTGAGCTTCCCTTCCTCGGCTTCTTGTTGTGCCTTCTTTAAGGATTAAAACTGGTTGTCCAGTTTTCGATGTTGTTAAGTAAGCCATACAACCTTCTCCATTAAGCTAAAATCTTAATTCTGAATAAGCAAAAATCCACTGAGATATAAAGTTTGTCTCTGTTGGATGCGGTTTTTTGATGAGTATAGCAACTGTATAATGTTGTCTTCTCTACAGATTGCCGCAGACAGGACATTCCACGTTTCTCTTAACTTCTACAGTTTCAAAAACCATTTCTCTTCCGCTTGCAAAAAGCATTCTTCCAACAAGTGGGTTACCTATTCCGGTGACGAGTTTAACGGTTTCCATAACCTGTAATGAAGCAAACAACGCTGGAGTGGCGCCTAAAACTGGGATTTTTTCCCGTTCTGGTGGATCTTTCGGAAATATACATCGCAAGCAAGGTCCCTTACCCGGCACTATTGTGGTTATTTGTCCGTGCAACGCAGAGACACCAGCGTGAATGAATCGTACATTATGCGCTACGCAGTACTCGTTTATTATGAATCTTGTTTTCCAGTTGTCCTGTCCATCAACAACTACTTCAGCATCTCCTATCACGTTCCGCACGTTATCTTTGGTGATTTCTGCAACAACAGCCTCGACTTCAATTTGAGAATTTAATGCCTCAAGCTTCTCTTTGGCTACTTCTGCCTTGAATCTTCCAATATCTTTTGGCCAACCAAGAATCTGTCGATTCAGATCATTTAGCTCGAATCTTTCATTGTCCACAAGAACTATTTTTCCTATACCTGCCGCGGCGAGGTAAATTGATGCAGGGCATCCTAGTCCGCCGACGCCTGCTACAGCGACTTTTGCGGCTTTCAGCTTTTTCTGTCCATCTGTTCCCAAACCAGAAATCAGCATTTGTCTGTCATACTGTTCTAGTTCGGATGATGATAAACTCACCTATAGACCTCCAAAATGTAGCTTAGAGGTTTTTGCCTATAATTAGGTTTTTAAAATCGAGGATGCTGTTTTTCGTCGATACGCTTGCACTAGTTGCTTTTCAATCTGTGTGTTTCGCCGTATTGGTATGTTCTCTTTTTGTTTTTTTCGAGTTTGGTGAGGAACATTTCGTCCATGTTTATTGTGGGGCAGGCT
>JAOZHM010000132.1 GCA_026014845.1 Candidatus Bathyarchaeota archaeon | reverse complement strand
GCTGTTTTTAGAGAAGTCTATCCAATACAAGAACCTTATGTATATGCGGCAATAGTCAAAGATCCGAAAACACAAAAAATAATGTATGAAATCATAGAGCCGACACTACAAAAAGATGAGGAAGAACGGTTAAAGGAAATAAAGACGTTTTTAATAGAAGAGGTTAATGTAAACCTAAAGGAAATAGAAACCAAGGAGAAAGCAGAAAGCTATCTGAAAGAAAAGGCAAAGGAAACAATTAGAAAATACCGTATAAAAGTTCCATCAGAGGCAATTGATAAACTCACATATTACATAATACGCGATTTCATAGGCTATGGAAAAATAGATGCGTTGATGAAGGATCAGCTGATAGAGGATATATCGGCAGACGGCGTAAACATACCAATTTATGTTTGGCATAGAATACACGAGTCGCTACCAACAAACATAATATTCGAAGATGAAACTGAACTAGACTCCTTCGTAATTCGAATGGCATATTTAGCAGGAAAAAACATCTCCATAGCATCCCCAATTTTAGACGCATCGCTCCCTGATGGAAGTCGTATACAACTGACCTATGGAAGTGAAGTAACCAGAAGAGGCTCAACATTCACAATTCGACGCTTCAAAGTTGATCCACTAACAATCTCAGATTTGATAGCGTTTAACACCCTATCATCAGAAATGGCAGCCTACTTGTGGTACCTCATAGAAAAAAGAGCCTCAGTTATTGTGGCTGGCGGCGTTGCAGCTGGAAAAACAACCATGCTGAACTGCTTATCCATGTTCATAAAGCCTGAAATGAAAATAGTGAGCGTAGAAGACACGCAAGAGCTTAACCTTCCACATGAAAACTGGATACCTTCAGTCGTTAGATTAGGATTTGGACATGAAGACAAAAAGGGCGGAAGCATAACTCTTTTCGACCTGTTGAAGGCTGCTGTCAGACAAAGGCCAGACTACATCATAGTAGGTGAAGTCCGCGGGGAAGAAGCCTACACGCTTTTTCAGGCAATGGCGACGGGCCATCTTGGAATGAGCACTCTGCACGCGGAATCAGTTGAAGCTGTAATGAACCGTTTACAGTCTGAACCGATGAACATCCCGAAACCGCTCATATCGATGATAGACGTTGTAATGGTTATAGCAAGAACAGAAATGGAAGGAAAACCAGCGAGAAGAGCAATCACAACAACGGAAGTTTTGGAGCTTGACCAAGAGACAAAGAGAATTCCTACTGAAGAAGTTTTCTGGTGGAACCCAAGAGAGAACAAGTTTGTCTTTTCTGGCTACAGCAGCCTTTTGGAGAGACATATGAAAAAGTTGGGTGTTACTAAAGGAAAAGTCAAACGTGAGCTAAATCGCAGAAAAATCGTTTTAGAATGGATGGTTCACAAGGGCATCCGCCGCTACACTGACGTTGCAAACGTGATACGAGAATATTACGCTAATCCGAAACGTGTTTACCAGAAAGCCAGAGTGGGACTAAAATGAAAAACAGTAAAATCCCACAAAGAATCAAGAGATTTCTCAACAGTCTCCAAAAAAGGCTTAAACCAAAAGTATCACAAGAAACATTTAAACTTGCACTTAAAAAGCCTCATTCCATAGCTTACCAGCTTATCGGAGAAAAAACTGACCGCGCTGTGCCACTTTTTGAGGACATGGACTTAAATCTGCAGAAAGCAGGGTTAAAGATTAATTTTAAGGCTTACCTTAGCCTAACAATTTTTGCCACCATTTTGATTTCATTTGCTGCACTAATTCTTATTCCATGCTTGTTTGTTTTCGTTTTTACTATACCGTTTTTTCCAGCGGTTTTATTTGGTGTTGGCGGAAGCCTCTTCGCAGTTGCATTTTCCATAACTGGATTTTATTTCTACCCAATTTACCGCGCTGACAAGCTCAAAAGGGAGTTAGAGGATGAGTTGCCGTTTACAACTGGTTACATGGCTATTCTTGCGAGCGCTGGTGTTTCTCCAGAAAAAATTTTCTACTCAATTTCAAATATCAGCGTGCCTTTGACCGTCTCTGAAGAAGCTAAAAATGTTGTCAGAGACATCAATCTCTTCGGTTTGGACATAATCTCTGCTTTGGAGAAAACCTCGAAGCGAACTCCTTCTGAAAGGTTTCGTGAAATGCTGGAGGGTTTTATCTCAACAATACATTCAGGTGGAAATCTGGCGGCTTATCTACGTGAAAAGTCTGGGCAGTACATGAAACTAAAGAGAATAAGCCTACGCAAGTTTTCTGACACCTTGTCTGTTTTATCAGAGTTCTACGTGTCTCTGCTTATCACTGGACCCTTGCTTCTTATCATTATGCTTGCAGTTATGGCTATGCTTGGCGGTGGCAGCTTAGGTATGCTGAGCCCGGACCTCCTACTCAACATGCTCACTTATCTTGGAATCCCGCTGGGCTCTATAGTATTTCTGATAATTTTGGATGCCGTTTCGCCTAAATGGTAATGAAAAATGCCAAAAATAGAGAAGCATGTGAAAAAAATTGCGTGGATTTCCTCGATTTCCTTAGCTGTGGCCACGATGTTATTTGCCTACTTCATGTTTTGGGGAACCACAGCATTTGATGAGTTTGTTCTCTTCGCTATCATAGTCGCCGTTTTCCCTCCGACAATCCTAAACTATGTGGATTACAAATGGAGAAAAGCAGTAAACGAACATCTACCAGACCTTTTCAGAAGCATAGTTCAAGCCCAAGAGACTGGCATGACTCTTCCGCAAGCCTTAGAGGAAGCCTCTAAGAGAGATTACGGCCCGCTTACAGCTGAATTGAAAAAAATGACTTCGCAGATTTCTTGGGGAATGACTTTTGAAGAGGCGCTCCTAGCTTTAGAAAGACGTGTTAACACGGTGCTCATGCAGAGAACTGTACCGATGATAATTGAGGCAAGCCATTCAGGAGGGCATGTGGAGAGGGTTTTTGACCCAATGGGTAAGTTTATACAGACAACGCTTCTGCTTGATAAGGAAAGGCGAAATCAGACAAGACCGTACGTCGCAATAATTTACGTGGCTTTCTTCGTATTCTTGTTCACAATCATACTGCTTTTCAAGTCGTTCTTCGCCAGCATAGAAGGCCTACCAATACTTGGGTCAGCGGTTATGGCGCCTAAAGAAATGCAGCGAATGTTCTTTCACATGACGGTGATTCAAGCCTTCTTTGGAGGAGTTGTAGCCGGAAAAATGGGGGAAGGAACTATAAACGCTGGACTAAAACACAGCTTAATCCTTATGCTTTGCGGATACATAGCCCTAAAACTTTTCTTGTGAGGTAGAGAAAATGACGAGAAAGCTCAAGAGATTTTTTTGGGATAAGCGGGCTATAACTCCTGTGTTGAGCAACCTTTTGCTCACGGTTGTGGCTGTGGCTGCCATGTCCATTGCTACAACCGCTACCTACGTGATTACAACTAATCTGCGGGAAAACATGAGTGAACGCGTTGTTGTAGAAGATTTATGGTTTAACCCTTCAACCGGAGACATCAGCGTTTATCTTCGCAATGTTGGAAAGGTTGCTGTTCAGGTTTCAGCCACCTACGTCAATCATACATATCAGTCTTTCACTTCACCTTTCAGTTTGGAAATAGATGAGCACGGCTGGCTTAACATTTCATACAGTTGGTCTTCAGGCAGCCTACACTACGTAGATATTGTTACAATCAGGGGGACACATATTGGAGGCTATCATAATGCGCCTTAGGCATGACAAGCGTGGAGTAAGCAATGTGATAGTCGTTATGCTCAGTCTAGTCATTCTTGTAATTATATCAGCAAACGTTATCCTCTGGAGCTACCAGATGAACCAGCTTGACTGGGAAAAAATACAGGAGGACATAAACATAGTCGATGTTACATGCGTCACAGAAACTTGGTCTTATAATCCCTCTGGATTCGCTCTTGGTGGGTCAACAAGTAATGTGTCTGGAAGCGTTTCAGATCTGACTTCAAATGACGGCGTCTACATGACTTTCAGAAGTTACTACTCGGGAACAGATACGTCAGATTTCGTAGACCAAACATGTGATTTATACGCTCCTTCCGCGAAAGGAACCCACAGCGATTTCTCGGCGCAACAAGCTGGTCCAGAATCAACCTACGACACGCTTGAAGAGGAGAATACAGAAGCAATAGAAGACTATGTAGACCAACAAAGTGACATAGATTCGAGTAGTGACTTAGGTTCTCATGATATTTTCAACGATTTAAAAGCTACTGATTCCACTTACGATAATATGACTGAAGTAGAGGTAGGAGGAGAAGATACTTGGGAATGGTCTGAAACTGTCCCAGGAGGTTATACTTCTACTTCCAGTTATACTCAATACATTTTTGCTTCAGATTATACCCCTTCCTCCTCTTATACTGCAACTCGGATTGGTTTCTATGCATTTGCGGACCCACAGAATAATCCTGATGTTAAATTAGCAATATACAATCAAAGTGGAGGTGAACCTGACCAAGTGCTTGGAGAAACTGCCATATTTCAGATAACTGGTTCAGGTTGGTTTGATGTTGATTTAACAACAGCAGTTGAGCTTTCGAGTGGTGTTACTTATTCTGTTGCTCATATAACAGAAGATGCGCCAACAACTCAGTGGAGATACAGGGAAGCTGCCACTCCTGTTTCTGATTACTATACATTAACTTCCTGGCCAGACTTCGATGAAGGGGTAGATTGGCTTCAATCAGGTTCGTATAGATATGGAGCTTACAGAGTTGGTTATACCACTGGTGGAGATTATCAACTTGACTTAGAAGTTCAATTCACTAATGTTATTGATTTCTTACCCACAGAAAAGCTTTGT
>JAOZHM010000131.1 GCA_026014845.1 Candidatus Bathyarchaeota archaeon | reverse complement strand
TCAAGAAGAATCATAAGAAATAGGCTTCAACGCTTGGAAGAAGAAGGCATAGTCAAACGCACTGAAGAATACGGAAACGCCTACGAACTTGCAAAATGACCAAGTGACTGGTCACTTTTTCCCATAACAAATAACAACAATGCCCAGACTATTTATTCAAATAGGTGAGTTTGAATGCAATCTCCAAAATCGTTAATTAGAACAAGACGAGAGTAAATGGAGGTGAAATGGAAATGAGTGATGAAGAAAAGAAACATCGAAAGAGAGGGATGGAAGAAGCTGAAGA
Organism: Candidatus Bathyarchaeota archaeon; assembly: GCA_026014845.1. Classification (GTDB taxonomy): domain Archaea; phylum Thermoproteota; class Bathyarchaeia; order Bathyarchaeales; family Bathycorpusculaceae; genus SOJA01. The sequence goes on along the minus strand of JAOZHM010000131.1, from coordinate 4,395 downwards.
AGTTGAAGCCATACTTGGAGTTGTGTCCAAGGAATTGCCTGCACTAATCAAAGGCATAATTGGTTCAGTATTCTCTGAAGAAGCTGGAAGAGACATGGGTAAGGCAGCTGGAGCATTCTACAAAGAACTTAAGGAAAGTGGGGTACCAGAAGAAACAGCTGTAAGAATGACTGAAAATTACCTCGGTGTGTTCACAAGTCTGGGCGATATAATGAAAAAGTTCGAGTTCGGTAAGGGCAAGAAATCTAGATCTGAAGTGGAAAAAGAGATAGAAAGAAAAATCAAGGAGAAACTTGCAGAAAAAGGGTTAACAAAGGAAGAAGAAGAATAGCTTCTCTTCTCCCGTTTTTGGTGAAAAAATGAAAATCTCAACCATAATACGAGGGGGACTATATCTATCAAAACTATTGTTGGATATGTTTTTTATTTGGTTGACTCTAGGCTGGAAGGTTAGGAAGGCAAGAAATGCCTTCGAAAAAGAACTAGTAAAAAGCGGAATGCCAAAGGAGGCTGCTGAAAAACTCGCAAAAAAGTACTCTTCAGTAAAGGACAAGATCATGAAGCAACTTTGGGGTTCCGTTGGAAAGCTTAGACGATGAAATGCGCACACTATTGCATAAGAATTTAAGCCTTAAATGATTGGATTTACTTAAAAATACTCAGAAGTTTGAATTGTTGCTGACGACTTTGGTGTGGGCAATTGACGAGTCAAGAAATAGAATCTTCATCCACTGAAGGGTTGAGCAAAAAGCTGGACCTAATTTTGAAGAGACTTGATACTCTGGAAGCTATTGTTCTAGAAAACCCAGAGTATGCAGAGTTGGCCACTTTTCTTCGTCTAACGAGAGCAAGTGTAGGTCTGTACGCTGATCCTTTGAGGATGGTAACTGATTCACAAACCGCCAAACAGCTTGCCAAAAGTAAACTCAGACCGACTATTCAAGCAAGGCTGATTGTTAGATCAAAAGAGGTAAACGTTGGCGAGGACGTAAATTTGGAAATGCAACTGACCAATGAAGGAGAAGCACCTGCCTTATTGGTCAAGGTTGAGGAGATCCTTCCCACAGGTTTTGAGTTGGTTGCCAAGCCCGGTTACTGTCGTTTTGAAGATACATATCTTGGCATGAACCGGAAAAGACTGGATCCGCTAATGACTGAGGAGATCAGACTTACGCTAAGGTCTTTTGACAAAGGCATATTTGAAATAAAGCCGAAAGTCATCTACGTAGACGCAACTGGACACCAAATGTCATGTGAACCCGAACCTGCAACAATTAACCTTTCAGAAACCATTCTTCCAGATCGCATTAACACGGGATACAAAGACCTCGATAGCTTACTTCTCGGTGGCATACCAGAAAACTACGCAGTCATATTGACTTCGCCTTCGTGTGACGAAAAAGACTTGCTGATAAAAAGATTTCTGGAAACAGGAGCAAGCGAGGGCCAAATCACGTTTCACATCACCATAGAGGCTAGTGGAGCAAAGGCCCTCACGGAGGAAAATCAGTCAAGCTTTCACCTCTTCATTTGCAATCCTCAAGCAAACAAGATCATCAAAACCCTGCCAAACGTGTTCAAACTAAAAGGCGTAGAGAACCTTACTGACATTAGCATTGCGTTAAGCAAAGCCTTTCGCAGATTGGACACATCAATAACAGGTCCAAGAAGAGCTTGCATAGAGATAATCTCAGACGTTTTGCTTCAACATGGCGCTGTTAAAACCCGAAGATGGTTAACTGACCTTATCACGGAATTGAAATCAAAAGGTTTTACTACTTTGGCAGTGATGAATCCAAAGATGCATTCGCCCCAAGAAGTTCATGCGATTCTAGGTCTATTTGACGGAGAGATAAACATCTACGAAAAGGAGTCAGAAAAAGGCTTAGAGAAATTCCTTAAGATCAAGAGAATGTACAATCAGAGATATTTAGAGAGCGAACTGCCTCTGAGAAAGGAAAGATTAAAGAAGTGAAAGTAGTAAGCACACGTTTTGTTAGAAGTTTTTAGGTTTTTATTTCTGTGAAGATTTGTGAACAGCAGAGTGAAGAAAAATTTATCTCGTCTCTTCGTTTTCTTGCGAATGCTATTGCTTCTTCTGTTGGAAAGGCTATGGCGTTTACTCCAGCCTTTAAAGCCAGAATATCCGTCTCTATTCGATGTTTTCCTTTTGGTCGCATGCATCCGAGGGCAATGGGTGTTTGAGGAAACATCAATCTCGCAGATGCTATGACTTTTGCTATTTCTGTAGGTTTTGGCGGCCCAACCTTTTCCATTTCTGTTCCACGTATGGGCATAAACGCGATGATCACCAAGGCTGAAGGCTGATATTTCGAGATCATTTGAAGAGCATACAGTTCGCCTTTCGATCTTCCATAGTGAAGCCCGACAATAACGTGGGGGACAAAAGCAACACGAGCTTCATGCAGAGCCCTTAACGAATCTTCATAAGCTTTGACGGTTACATTCAGCCTGTAGATTTCTCTTATTGTTTCGTCTGAGCCGATTATGTCTATTAAAGCAGCGTCAACTCTGGCATTTCTGAGCTTCTCAGCTGTGTTGAAATCGATTATGCCTGTGTGAACAATTACAGTCAAACCCAATTCGCGTTTAACCTTGCCAATTACGTCGATGAATTTTCCAAGGGGAACAGAACCGTCTGGTAGGCATCCGCCGCTTATTAGGCAGCCTAAAGCTCCCTTACGCTTAAGCTGCATACACAACGCAAGTAGTTTTTCTGGAGTCGTTACTGAATACATGGTGTTCAAAACTTTTCCATCGCAATGTTTGCATTTTAATGCGCAGCTTGTGCCTGTTACTGAGATTGTTGGGAAATCTGTGGGTGAAGGCTGATAATGGCTTGTTTTGTAGTAGATGAAGCTTGGGGCGTAGAAGTGCATTCTTTTGCCGAATTTTTTCCGTTTGACACTTTGAGCCTCTTTTAAGTATGCTTCAAGCTCTTCCTCACTGTTTGTATCGAATACCTTCTTGATGTCCTTGTTATTCAATGTTGATCCTCTTGTAACAAATATTAGGCTAGTTCTCCAATTTAATATGTCTTAAGAGTGTGTTGTTATGTCTGTTGATGATGGATTGCCTGAGAAGATTCGTGTTTCTTTAGGTTCTGCTATGGTTCTTGGGCTTTTGAGGGGAAAGCTTGATGCTATGCCTACGACTGCTTATTTGCTGACTTATAGGAGAGGTAGGTGTAATGCGAATTGCGGTTTTTGTCCACAGGCTAGAGGAAGCCACGGTAGGGTTGACCTGCTTTCTAGGGTTTCGTGGCCTGTTTTTCCAACAATACGTGTGCTTGAAGGGTTAGAGAGTGCTGTTAAGGATGGCCAGGTAAGGCGTGTTTGTCTTCAGGCTTTAAACTATCCAGAAGTTTTTGGGCATCTTTCGGCTTTTGCGAAGGCAATTTGTACACGTGTTAAGGTTCCAATTTCGATTTCGTGTCAACCATTGAATCGTGAAAACATGAGGCAGCTTGCAGAGGTTGGAGTTGAAAGGATTGGCATACCGTTGGACGCGGCTACTGAAGAGCTTTTTAGTAAGGTTAAGGGGCGTTCTATTGGGGGTCCATACGTTTGGGAAGAACAGTTTAAACTGCTGAGTGAAGCCGTAGAGGTTTTTAGGAAAGGTAAAGTCAGCACGCACTTAATTGTTGGATTGGGAGAAACTGAAAGGGAAATGGTTGAAACAATTCAAAGATGTGTAGATATGGGGGTTCTTCCAGCATTGTTTGCATTTACGCCAATTCCAGGAACAGCTCTGGAAAATAATCCTCAACCGCCAATTCCAACGTATAGACGCGTCCAGCTTGCTAGACACCTGATTTTCCATGGAATTGCGAGGTATGAAGATGTGCGTTTCGACGGGAAAGACCGTATCAGTGATTTCGGCGTTGATGAAGAGGTTTTGATTAGTATAGCCCAAATGGGAGAACCCTTTCTTACTTCTGGATGTCCAAACTGCAACCGTCCATACTACAACGAGAAGCCAAGCGGCCCAATCTACAACTACCCCAGACCCCTAACAAAGAAGGAAACAGGGCAGATACTACAAGAGCTAGTGATACGTTAACATAATTCGCAACATTCTCTGCGAAAATTTTGTGAAACGAAAAACTCTAGAACTCATTATAGTTTTCAACATTCACCAATACTTGGAGCCAGTACGCGCTAAGTTTGCCTCTGGGGATTCATTCTTTTTGAAGTTTGGGAAGGGTTTTTTCGTAGAAGTCTAGCGATCCTGGATTGGTTAAGGCGTCTCTGTTTGTTACTGGTCTGCCGTTTAGTATGTTTACGACTGCGCTTTCAACCTTCTTCATGCTAAAAGTGTAAGGAATGTCCGGCGCCTCAATGATTAAGGCTGGGACATGCCTAGGAGAAGCCT
>JAOZHM010000130.1 GCA_026014845.1 Candidatus Bathyarchaeota archaeon | reverse complement strand
TGCTCTTCCAAGAATGTCGTCTATAGCAGTTATACTCCACTCTGTAGGGACAAGCCTTCTCTGCCTCTTAGCTCCTAAAAGGCCTATGGAGAACATTCTTGTTATCTGCCGTTGACTAACCGTAGAGCCGTAAAGCCTCAATATGCCTTTTTCAGCCTTCAAATCAGTATCTGAGACAACATAATCTACAGCCTTCGGAACCCGAGGGTTTTCAGCTAAAACAGCTCGTTTAATGGAGGCTGAAGGACCTGACGGAGGTTCCCTAGGAGAAAAGACTACAGACAGTTTAGGTTTCTTATTGAACCACATCTCAGTGTCCGTTGGTTTGGATGCCATAACAATCTCCTGAAAAGTTGACAAAATCCTATTTGGGTTTCCTGCAGATCTAACATCCGTAAAATGTTTCCCCCTAACCAGAGAAAACCTGTAACGCAAAATCTCACTAAATGATTTGTCTACCCAGAGTTCAGGCAGATCCATAACCGAAGTGTCCTCCACTAAGACTGGCGGAACCAGAGGACCCGCTAAAACCTTTGGGTAATTCCATGACCCAACAAATACTGCTGGGGGTGAAGAGCCGAAAATCTTCTCTTTAGACAGGTTTTTCTCAAGTTTCATCAAGGCTTCAGCCTTTGCCAGAATTGGACAGATGGATTTTCCACAGAGCCTTCTATGTCCTTGACAGATGGAGCACAAGCTTCTTCTCTGCTCTCTTGCCGTGACCCTGAACAATCTAGCTTGGACACCCATGTCTTTTTCCTTTACTCTCCTTCTTCTTAATCCAGCACCATCTTAGAGTTTGTTCCCTAAATATTTTCATGGTGATTTATCATAGGAGCGCACGCAAAAATTTGTTAGTGATAATTGGCGCCGGGGAAGGGATTTGAACCCCTGCGAGCCAAAGGCCCACTGGCTTACTTGTCTTCTATCCAGCCCTCTACATTTCCAATGCAAGATCTCGAGGCCAGCGCATTACCACTCTGCCACCCCGGCGAATAAGAAAAGGTTGTTTGCTTCTAAAAGAGTTTTTCATCAAATAGCCAGTAACGATGGAAAAAGCCAGTGCTTCTTCTTTCTGCGTTTTTTGGCGTCCCATTCGCATAGTATCTTTGCGGCTTCGTTTGCAACTTTTATAGCGTTTTCTTCGCCTGCCCGTGGTTTAAACTTATTTGTGCATCGGTTCGCGTAGACGACGCATATGGAGCCCGCTCTTAACCCATAAAGGTTTGCTAGTGTGAATAGCGTTGCTGTTTCCATCTCAAAGTTAAGCACTTTTGCTTTCTGTAAGGTTGGAAGCAAGTTTTCCTTCACAGAAGATGCGAACGCTTTTTGTGTCGAGCGGTTTTGTCCAGCGTAAAAATCTGCTGTCGTTGCTGTTATTCCAACATGATAGTTGCTAATGCCCAAGCTTTCAGAAGCTTCAATCAAAGCCAACAAAACTTCGTAACTGGCTACTGCAGGATATTCAAGCATAATGTAACAGTTACTTGTGCAGTCAAGGCGAATAGCAGCGGTAGAGATTATCAAATCGCCACAGTCAATGTCTGCTTGTATGGCACCAGTGCTGCCAACACGAATAAAAGTGTGCACGCCTACACCCGAAGCCTCATTAACAGCAATTGCCATGCAAGCTGGACCAATACCACTTGACAAAGCGGAAATAGGAACATCCTTATATTTGCCTGTGAAACTGCGGAATTCACGGTGGCAAGAAACTTCTTTAGCTGTGTCCCATAATTTTGCAATTTTCGGAACACGTTCTGGGTCGCCTGGCACGAGCAAGTATTCAGCCAAGTCGCCTTTTCTACACGCGATGTGGTATTGTTTGCCGTTGGAAACTGTTAGGTGCACGGTTATTCACCAAAATTTAGATTAAGCATGTAGGATTTAATAATAGTGGAGAATTTGCCTATTGTCCAACGAACGAAGAAGAACAAAATACGACATTTACGCAGACAGCATAGAAGTGATTGCAAAGAAGGGGTTATGCTCTTTAACTAGAATTTCTTATGGGGCAAACATGCCTGTAGACAGAGCGAAGAAAACTCTGAACTTTCTAGTTTCACACGGTTTCGTTAGGGAATTAACTGTGGGGGACCGCAAGAAATACAGAGCAACCAAATGGGGACTCGAATATTTGGAAACATTCAAACGGATGCAGAGGTTCTTCGCAGCTCTGGAAGAGCCTGTAACAATAGAGATTCCAGAGGTTGTTCTTCCAGGTCGTATTAGTACGGGATATAAAGATCTTGATAACATGTTGTTCGGCGGAATACCTGAAAACTATGCGGTTATATTGACCTCACCTTCGTGTGATGAAAAAGACCTTCTAGTTAGGAGATTTCTGGAAGCAGGAGCGAAAAAGGGTCAAATCACATTTTATGTTACGACAGAAGCGAGCGGGGTAAGGGCTTTACCAGAAGAATTCCAGTCAAACTTTTACATTTTCATCTGCAATCCTCAAGCAGACAAGATCATCAAAAGCTCACCTAACGTATCTAAATTGAAAGGTGTGGAAAACCTCACTGACATTAGTATT
>JAOZHM010000015.1 GCA_026014845.1 Candidatus Bathyarchaeota archaeon | reverse complement strand
CGAGTTCCATTTTCCAGTGTTGCTTGATATATTGCTGGAAACTGGGGATGCAGCTTAACGCTTACGTGCACGTCTCTTCTTTCTCCTTTTCTTTCGTTTAGGTTGTCTTGTAGGGATTTGAGGGGGCTGATCGTATTTTCTGTGAATTTCATCAATTCTTTTTTCTAGACTGGCTTTCAGTTCTTCGCCTATGTATCTGCTTCCGAAGGCATCTGCTCTTGCGGCTATTGCCAGTTTTCCAGCCATGGCTCTGGCGATTTTTCCCCTTTGCCATTTTTTCGCTTCATGCAAGAGGGTGTGTTGGAATATTATTCCGTGTTTAGGTGGTCGTGCCCCGGTTTTAAGTGAACGGAAAAGAGCTTTTTCTGCTCCTAGAACTTGTATTGTGCTTGAAGGCATCTTGGCGAGACTTGTTAAACCTCCGGCTAGTGCGATCAAGCGTGCGCCTAACAAAGATCCTACTATTGCTTTTATGTTTGGTGTAACCTCTTCCATAGTTGTGTTTAGATAATTTTCTAATGATTGCCTTAGCTGGTATAGCCCCAGAACGTTTTTGCATAGAGTTTGGATTTGTGTTAAGTCTGTTTCCGATAGGTCTGCCCCCATGGAAGTTTCTGCCATTTTGGCTATTTTTTCAGCCTTGGATTTCGGTACGTCTTCTTTCTCTAATCTTTCGCCTGTGAAGTTGTTTTTGTTGCCGAGCTTGAAAACTAGGCGAGCGTAGGTTTCATGCTTGTCCAGTAGGCGGTCAAGTTCTGGAAAGTGTATGCCATACCATTCTCTTACGCGGCTCATGAACAGGTTTACGGTTTTATCCAAATCATCAAGGGTTTGAATTGCTTGCATTATGATCAGGTCTCTTTTTTCCACAGCCTCTTTAACCCTAAGCTTAGTAATTTCTAGAGCAACATCATGCATCCACCTTTCAAATTCTATTATGTCTTTGACAAACCCTTTTTTGATAGCGAACTTTTCCATATTAGAGCGAAGTGTCTCTTGAGCTTTGACTAGTTTCGCAACTTCAACCTTGACGTTTAGCTTTTGGCGAACGGCGTTTGCTAAATCCGAGCTTTCAAAAACAAAAGTGTCATATCCATTTTTACCAAGTTTGTCTATCAACCGGGCAATTTCATCTACAAGTTTTCCAGCTTCAATTTTTGCGAGAATTTTCGCGGCTTTTTGCGGTTTTTTGGGAAATAGAACACCTCCTATTATTTCGCTTTCTTTATTGAAAGCCAATATCCCAAAGGTGGATTCGATTATTGTTGCTCTCACTTTCTGCCTCTCCTCTTTAACTCAACTAGCTATTCCTAGGCTTTATCTCAAATATAAACTGAGCAAGCTTTTGAATCTGATAAATGGAAAAAAAGGCTGTGAGTGAACCAAAAGGGATAATTGGAATGGGAACAGAAAAGAAAAAAGGAGATTTACGTTTGAGTCTTTCTGTGTTGATTGTCGCATCCGTGACTTTTGCCAATCTAGTAACCTCAAGCCAAGAGTAAAGCAATCACACATAAGATCACATAGAAGTTTGCAGCAATAAGGCATTGTCGTACTTACAACCATCACATACTGCAGTTTAATTTATTTCTAAAAATATCACCACTTTTATAAGCGGTTAACCTTTACTGAAAACAGTTCGTGGTGACAGGGCATTTGAAGACTAACCGTTTATGTGTGGATTTGGCTAGTTTGAGGCTTGGTAATCCGACTATGTTGGCTTCTGGGATTCTGGGTTTGTCTGCAGAGTCATTGGGCAATATTGTGATGGCTGGAGCTGGTGCCATAGTCACCAAGTCTGTTGGTTTAAAGCCACGGAACGGATATGCAAACCCTACAATAGTGCAAACTAGTTACGGCTTAATCAACGCCATGGGGCTTCCAAACCCAGGAATAACCGAGTTTGTTAAGGAAATTCATGAAGCAAAAAGTTTTGGCGTCCCAGTTATTGTTAGTGTTTACGGTTTCTCAGCAGAAGAATATGCAACAGTAGCCAAAAAAGCTGTGGACGCTGGAGCAGATGCCGTGGAATTGAATGTCTCATGTCCTCATGTTGAGGAGACAGGCTCAGAAATCGGGCAAAATCCAAAAATCCTAGCCGAAGTTGTTAGAAAAGTGAAGGCTTCTGTGGAAAAACCCGTTTTCGTTAAACTGTCTCCAAACGTTACGAATATAGCAGAAATCGCAGAAGCTGCCGCGAAAGCTGGTGCAGACGCATTAACAGCAATAAACACCGTTAAAGCCATGGCAATAGACACGGAAACAACTGTGCCTATCCTCAGCAACAAAAAAGGCGGATTATCTGGTCCAGCGATAAAACCAGTCGCGGTCAGATGCGTCTACGAAATCTACGAGCGAGTAAAAGTGCCAATAATAGGGTGCGGAGGCATAACAAACTGGCGTGACGCAGTTGAATTTCTACTGGCAGGAGCAACAGCCGTCCAAATAGGAACAGCCATAGCCTTAAAGGGACCAAACGTGTTCAAGAAGATTAAACGTGGAATTAATGCTTATTTAAGAAGGAAAGGTTTCAAGAGTGTGAATGAAATTGTGGGCTTATCACATTGCAGCTAACAAGTTGAGAACTACACACATTCTAAACATAGAAACTGAAAGCCCCACAGTGAAAATCTTCACTTTCGAAGACAAACAATGCGCAAGGGCTAAGCCCGGCCAGTTTCTTATGCTTTGGATTCCAAGCATAGACGAAATTCCCTTAAGTATACTTGATGCAAAAGAAAACGGCATGGTGTCTGTAGCCGTCAAGAAAGTTGGTGAGGCAACAAGTGCTTTTCACAAAAAAAAGGTAGGTGAATTAATAGGTGTCAGGGGCCCTTTTGGAAATTGTTTCACCCTAAAAGGAGGCAGAATACTAATGGTTAGCGGAGGCACAGGCACAGCCCCAATACTATTCCTAGCCGAGAGATTAGCATCCAAAACGGCAAAGCTGGTTTTCGTGATGGGCGCAAAAACAAGAGAAGAACTACTGTTCATGAATAGGTTAAGGAGAATACTTGGCGGAGAAAAAACACAGCTTATAGCAGCGACAGAGGACGGCAGTTACGGCATCAAGGGCTTGGCGACAAAACCGCTGGAAAGGCTTTTGGAAAAAGAAAGATTCGACATGATTTACACTTGCGGGCCTGAACAAATGATGCGAAAAGTTTTCGACTTAGCCGAGAAACATGGAGTAGCCTTAGAAGCAAGTCTAGAACGCTTGATGCGGTGCGCCATAGGCTTGTGTGGAAGCTGTGTTATAGGCAGATACCGTGTATGCAAAGACGGCCCAGTATTTACGGCAAAGCAGTTAAGAGAAGTTAAGAGTGAATTTGGAATTTCAAAACGCGATTTCAATGGAAGAAAAATCGCATTGTAGAAAAATCTTGTCCCTTATGTAGTGTACAATTAGGATGATGTTTATTCCGTCGCTATATTACAGAGCTGAAATATCGTTGATATAATTGCCATTTAATTTCGATCTTGGAGATGGCTTTGACAGACGAAAATAAACTTGGAAAAGACGGGGATTCACATTCGGAGCGATATACGATTTTTCATGCATTGTTTGAAGCTTTGAAAGAGAACGAGAAGAAACATAAGAAACGATAAATCGCTATTTTTCAAATCCTTTCTAGCATGTGTCGATTAGGTAGTTGAATGAAAAGGGCTTTAATTGGACGCTTCCTTTTATACTCACGAGAAAGATTTTGAAGTCTGCGGGGGTGTTTACCCCAGTCTTCAAAAAACGTGGCAGAATTTGACGAAATCCGCATAATTCTTAGTTAGTGCGAAAAGCAGTTTGAATAGTTTCTCTGGTTTCATGGTCTAACATTTATGCCAAACCATTTATGAAACTTTCCACAAATTCTGCCAAAGACTGGCAAACATGTGGTATTTTACAGATTCTAGAGTAAAGAATATAAGTTGCTTTTGTTCCGTGAACATTGATTGAGGATATAAGAATGGGTCTTTGGAAACTACGGTTATCCATGATTGGAACCCTAGCAACAATAATCGGCTTGTCAACACTATTCTTCACGGTAATTCTAAGTTTGGTAGGCTCCTTAAATCTGATAACTTTGGGCATTTTGATTGTCGCTTTTAATATTTTTCAATGGTTAATCTCTCCTTACATAATTGATGCCCTTTATCGTGTACGGGAAATTCCAGAACATGAAAATCCAAGGCTCCACGAGATGGTTGATAACCTTAGCAGAAAAAGCGGAATAAAAAAGCCGCGGCTCATGCTTGCGCAAATTCCAATTCCGAACGCGTTTGCATATGG
>JAOZHM010000129.1 GCA_026014845.1 Candidatus Bathyarchaeota archaeon | reverse complement strand
ACAATGCTTTTCTGGCAAACGCTTATTTGGCGTCGCTCGGCTGTCTTTTATTGAAGCATGAGGAATGCATCTTGTCTGTTTTGTCAGCCGAAAAGGTTAGACGTCTTTCCCTCGGAGTTCCAGTGTTAGATGAGGTTTTTCCAGGTTTTGAGCTTGGCGATTTTGCTGTTTTACATGGACAAGCTGCGTCTTTCATATCTTTTGTTTTGTCTGTTCGTTGTCAGCTGCCACCGAATAAGGGCGGTTTAGGCTCGTCTGTCGTTTTTGTTGATGGTGGCAACTCGTTTAATCCTTATTCGGTTTCTGAAATTGCTCAGAGTCATGGTTTAGATTCGAGATTGGTTTTAGAGAAGATTTACATTTCGAGGGCGTTCACTGTCTATCAGCTTTGTTCTTTGATTTTGGAAAAGCTTGAACCTTTCTTGAGAAGGAAGAGGTCCAAACTATTGGTTGTTTCAGATGTTACTTCTTTGTTTTTTGACAGGGGCATCCCTAAAACTGAGGCAAAAGACCTTTTCATGAAGGTTTGTGCAAAACTTTCGGAAATTGCAGCAAGAAAGAAGTCGATTGTAGTTACTAGCTATTTTCCGGAGAGAAGATCTAGGCGAGGCGTGTTCTTTGAGGCTGTTCTGTTCGGTAGGTCAAACATTTTGGTTAGATTCAGGAAAAGAGGAAAAATTTTGAGTTTTGTTCTAGAAGACCATCCGCGTATTAATCGGTTCAGCATGGATTTGCCGACGACTGATTATGCTCCTTTAACAGATTTTATGGAGGTGTAAAGTGTGGGAAGGACTGTTCCATCTTATAGGCAGGCTTTGGAAGGAGAGGTTAGACGTTGGAAAGGCTTTCGGAAGGCTTTGAGAGGTAAAGATGTTGATGCGTTCGATGAAATGATGAAGGTTTGTAGAATTTACGCGTCAGCTGCAGGCATGGCTACTAGACCGGTTTTGGCTGAAGCAATGTTCATGTCCATTTTGCTTGGTCAACAGAAGAAGCTTATGGAGATTAGGGAAAGCCTTGAGCGACTGGAAAAACAACTTCATCAAACTTGAAACGGTTCGAGGCTGGCTGTTTGATATCTATCCTTCAGGCCCCCATGAAATGACAGTTTGGGTTATTGCTGAAAATGGAGAACGAGTTAAACTCGTTGACAACTTTACCCATAGAATTTATGTTTCAGGAAAATTTTCAGACCTCAAAAGTTTAACCGAGAAAATTAGGGATAGCCGTTCAGTTGCCGGTTGTCGTTTTGTTAAGAAGTATGCAGATCTTATGGATGTCTCTGAGAAGAAGGTTTTGGAGATCGACGTAAACGATTATCGCGGGGCTTCATTTCTTGCTGGGAAAATCCTTAGGCTTGGCGGGTATGAGAAGTTCCGCCTCCATAACGTGGATGTTCCGATCTCACAGGCTTATCTGTACGAGAGAGATGCTTTTCCTCTGGCTCATGTCATAGTTGTTGACTCTGGAAAAAATCTTTGTTATGACATTCTTGATTCTGTTGAAAGTGTTGATTATGATGTTCCACCTTTTCGTTCCATGTGGCTTAACGTAGACATCAAAAAAGAAGGAGTGCTTCAAAGGTTTACTGATAAGATAGACAGTGCATCTCTGGACTTTGGCAATAAGACGATAGTCATTAGTGAGGGAACCGAGGAAGACAAAATATTAGGACTCGTTGAAACGGTCAAAAAAGAAGATGCTGATCTTATTTTCACTCATGGTGGCGACTCTTTCATTTTTCCTTATTTGACTTATCGGGCTTTTGTTAATGGTGTTTTGAATCGTTTTATTTTGAGTAGAGAGAACATTCCATTAAAGACTAGGAAGAGTCGAGGCAGAACTTTCTTTTCTTATGGCAGAGTCTATCATAAGGCGCCTACGCGTAGGCTTTACGGTCGGGTTCATATTGACGTGGATAACACGTTCATCTACACTTCTTGCGGTTTGGAAGGGTTGATTGAGGTTTCGAGGACTTGTAGGGTTCCACTTCACAGAAGTGCCAGAGTTTCTATTGGAAGCATAATGTCTTCATTGCAGCTTTATACTGCTTGGAAGGATGACATTCTTATTCCGTGGAAAAAGCGTGAGCCGGAATCTTTTAAGTCTGCATGGGAGCTGCTTGTTGCTGATCGCGGAGGGTTTGTTTTTGAGCCTAAACTTGGTTTTCATACAGATGTTGTGGAAGTTGATTTTACTTCTATGTTTCCCATGTTGATGTTGACGCGTAACATCTCAGCTGAAACCGTTCTCTGCAAGTGCTGTCCAAACTCTGAGCTTCGGGTTCCTGAGCTTGGTTATAACATTTGTGAAAAAAGACGCGGTATCGTACCGAAGACTCTGGATTTGCTTCTAGCGAAACGTTTGAAGTATAAGGGTTTGATGAGGGAAGCAACAGACGAAAGGGACAGACACGTTTGTAACATGCGTCAGGCTGCTCTCAAATGGATTCTGGTTACTTGTTTTGGTTATTTAGGTTACAGGAATGCGCGTTTTGGCAAGGTTGACGCACATATTGCGGTTTGTGCTTTTGCTCGAGATGCATTGTTGAAGACGGCTAAAATGGCTGAGGAACATGGTTTTGAAGTGATTCACGGCATTGTAGATTCCCTGTGGCTGAAGAAGCCTAAAGCTTCTCCAAAGGAGGTTGCAGAGTTTTGCATAGAAGTTTCAAACATAATTAGCGTTCCATTAAATGTTGAGGGAAAATATCGTTGGATCGTTTTTCTTCCTTCAAAGGTCTTGGAGAGCGTTCCCGTCTTGAACAGGTATTACGGTGTGTTTGAAAATGGTAAGATTAAGTTGAGGGGTATTGAGGCGAGGCGTGGAGATACTCCACATTTTATTGCTGAAGCTCAGGTTGAAATGATCAAGAAACTTGCTAAATCTGTTGATTTCGAAGATTTTTTGGTTAGGATTTCAAGTGCCTTAAACGTTTTGAGGGAATACGCCGCGAAGTTGGTTTCAAAACAAGTTAGCATTCAAGACTTATTAGTTGCAAAGAGGCTTTCAAAGTCTCCTTCAGATTATAGCCACGATGTTTTTCAGGCTATTGCTGCAAAACAGTTAGAAAAAGCAGGTTTTGAAGTTTCGGCAGGTCAAACTGTTCGGTATTTGATTGTTGATTCAAAAAGTAAGACTGTGAAAAATAGAGTTTCGGTTGCTGAGTTGCTTAAGCCAAAAACTCGTTACGATGCCCAAAAATATTTAGATATGCTTATCTCCGCTGGCGAAACCTTGCTCGAAGTTTTCGGATATACAAAAGATAAGATCCGCCGAGAAGTGCTGTTCCATCAGAAACAGGTCATGCTCAATTAAGAATTTTAACCAAAGCGGCTGAGAACAAGGAGACAACAATCTCTGACTTGGGGTTTATGGTGGCGCGCGCTAAGTTTGCCTAAGAAGTGGGGCCGGCCGGATTTGAACCAGCGACCTTTACCCGGAAACAGTGCTTAGGCACTGTCCCTACGGGTTTCTCTAACCGCTCCAGAACTTCTTCATCCCAAATGGTCCGCAAACCCGTGCTTATGCTTCTGGAGCCCGTCGTCATTCCTGTCTAGACTACGGCCCCTTGTTAGGCATTAGATTTACTGTGAAAGACTAAATATATGCGTTATTCCTTTCAACGAAAATGAGGTTCTGCAGAGCTTTCCTGCGAATAGTACGGCTTCGATTTTTAAAGGGCTTTCCAGCATATTTTACAACTTTGCATACTCAGAACGCCCCAAGAAGTGGTTTTGTATATTAATTCCATGCGTAAGATTTATAATACGTTAGCGATGATAACTAGACCTTTGTGGGTTTAAAATGGAAATGGAAGAAATAGCACGATGGGCGTATGTAGCCTTCGTTGCCATCGCAGTTATAGCAGGACTAGCAGTCGGCTACATGGCCTACGACGCGGACCTGCACTGGGCTGACACTACCGTTGCAGACACTAACGGATACGTCACTCTAATCATGCTAATATTAGGAATCATTATCGGAATCACAAGCATAACAGCCAAGGAGGTCACGCCATTCCTTATAGCAACAATTGCTTTAGTTGTAGCCGGCATTGGGAATGTGTGGCTCCCACTGCACATCGATCCGATACAAATACTCTACTACTTTGCCGATACAATAACAAGATACATCGTAGCGTTCGCAGCCCCAGCCGCCGTCATCATTGCAATCAAGGCAGTCCTTGCCATGGCGAAAGACTAGCAGAATAATCTCCACACTCTCCTTTTTTCTGGTTCTAGTTGAGTCTAAGGTAATTAAGAAAATATTTGAGGAACACCAGCCTTTTTCTAGGGCTTCACGATTACACGCAAGAAGTATTAGGGCTTCTTTTGAGAGAAAGACAAGGAAGTTTCTATTGTCAGAAGCGAAAAGTTAATGAGCATAGACTTCACGTGTATTCTGGGGTTTGCCGGCCATAGGGCGCGGGACCCACCTGATCTCATTCCGAACTCAGAAGTTAAACTGCGCTCCGTTCCCGGCTGTAGTGTGGTCTTCGGCCATGCGAACCCGGGAAAGCTGGCAGCCTCGTCTGAGTTTAGTGTTCTAATTTGGAGTGGAATTACCTAAAACTTATAACTAGGCATTGATTGTTTTTCCAAAAGGTGAGTTTGTGAACAAATTGGCGTCAATGACGGCTTTACAGAGTCAGATTATGCAAGAACCGTTCGGGGAGTTTTCGTGGATTCTAAACTTACTATTCTATGCTTTTTTCTTTGTTTTCATGTTTTATGGACAGAGGATTCAAATTTACATCATGCTTAGGGAAGTTGAAAGCTCGCTTTACAAGCTGAAATACATTAGGGATGAAGGAAGAAAAATTGCAATAGAAACAATAAAAGAGATTGGAAAGCCGCAAGCAGATCCCACGGCTAGAGTTGACAGGTTCCTAGAGTACTTCACAATATCACCGCAAAGCCTGGACCCTGCAGGAGTAGTTGAGAAGCTCGAGCACATACTGGACGTTAGGGAAACCCGTTTCAAGGATGATGTGAAATTGATGGCGCCAGCAACAGATAAGACTCAAGTGAATAATCTTGAAAACACTCTTGAAGCAGCAATGGCTCTAAACTTCATTTACAAAGTGATAAGACACTTTTATTTGCTGGGCAAGAAAACGTTAAGCCTCTATATTATAATGCAGATACAAATGATATTGCCCCTTGTCATGCGGGAGGCTGAAGCCTACGCCAGCGCATTAAAAGCTTTCGCAGACGGCCAACCAATAGGCGACGGGGCAGGAGCACTCGTAGCAGCAAAGCTAACGCATGGACACCCGACGAGAAATGTAGCAAAAGACTGTGTTGTTGCAGCCGTGCCGATAGAAGGACGAACAGCGTATGTTATTAAAGCTGAAGGACCGGGAGGAAACGTCGGCAAGCCTGGAGAAGCGATAAAAACGGTAGTTGAGGAAAGTGAAGGAGAAATAGCTATGATAATCATGGTAGACGCTGCCTTAAAGCTTGAAGGTGAAGAGGTTGGCGAAGTTGCTGAGGGAGTGGGGGCAGCCATAGGTGGACCTGGTGTAGATCAGGTCAAAATTGAGAAGTCAATCTTAAAATATCGCATTCCAATAAACGCTGTAATAATAAAGGAAGACATTGGAGACGCTGTTTCACCGATGCGTAAAGAAATTTTTGATGCAGTCGACAAGGCTATCGAGAGAATAAAGCAACTCATTCTAGAAAAAACGAAAGAAGGTGACAGGCTGATTATTGCTGGGGTCGGCAACAGCATTGGTATCGGGCAATAGGAGAGTGGCAAAATGAGTAAAGCACCATCATCTGCAACAAGCAAAATCTCGTCGTTCGTGTTGCTAGTGATATTCATAACTTTAGCATTGTCTTTAACAGCCCTTATTCTAGCCATCAGCGCCTTCAGGTACAACGAAATCGCGGCATACTACCTATTACTCATAGGATTTCTGGGCGCAGCCTTATCTACTTACGTACTGCTTCAAACAAGGAAAAGAATAAAACGTTTAAGCATAAAGACTCCGTCCGTAACAACCACAATTGAATGTAGAAAATGCGGTTTTAAGAGCGTCCGAGAGTTCGAACGTGGAGACTACATTTTTAAAGACGTTGACCCGTGCCAGAAATGCAACGAAAACATGTTGATAACAGCAATTTTCAGGGAAGTTAAAGAGAAAAGGAAGAAAACACGTTTCTAAGTTAAGACCACGCATCCATCATCAACTATCAAAACAGTATGTTCAGCCTGAGCCACTGGTTTTCCGCTGGCTTCAATGAATATAGGATAGCCCATAACAGCCTTTGAAGACAAAAGCTCTTGGAAGGCTTCTTTGTAATGTTCTTTCGGCACAACATTTTGCAGCCAACGTTCAGCGAAAGGCAAGGTTCTAAAGTTATTCTCAACGTATTTTAGAAGCTGTTTTGCATAAGGATTTTTTGATGATCTTCGCTTGAGAAAACGGAAGATTGTGACTTCGTCTCCGTTTTTAACTTTACCTACTGCGTTTGGCAACGTTACGAAGGGTTCAATGGCATAGACTCCGCCCAGCTTAATTTTTGAAAAAAAGGACATACGCGAAACATTAGGTATGGAGGTGCCAGCGTGAATGAGGTATCTTCCAATCTGATGGCCCATCAAGTTTGAGATTGGTTTGAAGCCGCGGGATTTTATCGTTTTTTCAATTATCGCGCCAAGTTTTGAAGTTGGAATTCCTGGATGTATGTTGTTTATTGCTGTTTTCAGGGCTTGTTCTGCCGTTTTTACAAGGCTTGTGTATTCTGGGTTGAAGCATATTGTGATCTCACTGTCGGTTAAATAACCATCCACGTGAACGCCTAGGTCCAACTTAACTATGGATTTTTTGAGGATTCTTTTTTTGTCATTAGGCGGAGACGTGTAATGTGCTGCTATTTCGTTTATTGAAACGTTGCATGGGAATGCTGGTTTTCCACCTTTTTTCCGTATGAGGTTCTCAGTTTTTTCGCAGATGTCAATTATGGGCATGCCTTCGCGAACGTAGTGTTTCATTTCTTCACGTGTTTGACGGAGAATTCTCCCAGACAGCTTAAACTTTTGAATAGCGTCTCTGTCAAAACTGTTCATTAACGTCACTAACTCTACTTTATTACGGGTAGCAATTTTATAACTTAAAAAGTTTACATTAACTAGCATAAGGTGATCAGTGAAACCTGCCAGTTTAAGCTTTATAGTCGTCTACAGTTTGGGCGTGAAAACTTTTGGTTCGAGTGTTGCAAAGTCGTTTCCGCCTAAATGAAAAATCATCTTTGCTTTTTCTAACTCATATTTACCAGTAAATACTCCTCTGTCTACGTAGGCTTCAACTATTTCGCCAACAAAAATCGTGTGGTCTCCAGCTGAGAATTGACTGTGGAGCTTACACTCGAGATGGGCTACGCATTCTTTTATTATGGGTGGTTTCACCTTTTTAGCTGGCGAAGGCGTCAAGCCTGTCTCTTTGAATTTGTCATAGTTTCTGCCGCTTCTTCTACCGCAAAACAACGTTTCTTTTAATATTTTCATTGTTGGGATGTTAACTACAAACTCTTTTGTTTCTTCAATAAGTGTGTGAGAGTGTCTTTTGGGTGCGATACTTATGGCAACTAGTGGCGGGTTAATCGATGTCGGCATAGCCCATGCCAAAGTTATGATGTT
>JAOZHM010000128.1 GCA_026014845.1 Candidatus Bathyarchaeota archaeon | reverse complement strand
TATTTCAAACTCGATTATGTCTATGTCTCTGTTTTCCGCTTCCGCTTTTTCCTCTTCACGTTTAATCACAAGTTCTATCATGTCACGTTCTAGGCTTGTGAAGTCTGAAACCCTAAGCCATAGGTCTTTTCCACATGCTAATATAGTGCGTTCTTTCAAGTCTCCACGGTTGAACATTTCCCTAAGTTGATAGATGTCAAACTTGTGGTCTGTGTATTTCTTGCCTACTTTTTCGCTACTAGGCAATGCTTCTTTTCGGATTTCTAAGCGGTATCTGTGATATGCGAAGAAACTTCTTATTGCTGTGGTCATGCTTAGAGCGGAAGATTCTGCAAGCGGTTTGTTTGTGGTTTTGCCTTTATAGTCTTTTTGAAGCCATAAGAAAAACTTGGGCACTTCGTCATCGTAGAAATACTTAACTGTGTTGTCATTGCTGAGTCTTCGCTTTTTCATGTCTTCCAGTTGTTCGCTTCCAGTTGAAGGAATGCCTTTAATTCTGCAATATTCTAGCCAAATCTCAAACCTATCTCGGTATTCCCTAGCGGTTCGTTTACGCTTAGAACTCAACCACTCTAACGTAGCCTCTGAGTTATCCATTTCACTCTTCATTCTCTTTCACTCTCCTAAAAAGCTTATCAGATAGTAGAGTGCGCCTCTTGTTTCCTATATATAAGGGAGCTAGAGGCTCTCAGAGAGCAATAGTTCAGCCACATCTGAACATGCTCAGAGATTTCATACGAAGCCATCAAAAAGCAGCCCTGCTTCGAATACATCACCGAAACGAAATCCATCAAACTCCTCAGAAAACCAAAAGATTCAACGCTTAAGGTTTAAACGCAGAAACTAAAAGCTAAAAGGCTATTCCATAATAACTTGTTAATCTTCATGTGGTGTCTCTATATGAGCGTGTATCCGCCTGGAAATGCTGAAGATCGTGAAATGTTGACTACAATACCGATTGAGAAATTGCTTGACTATTTCTTTCTCCAAATCAGAAACTTGTGGAGAGTTGACGGCTTATACTTTCTAGGCATAGAAAAAAAGTTTGGCACAGAAGCTGCAACCGAAATTGATGCTGGAGTCTGGCAGATCATGGCAAAAATCGAAGCCAAAAGCCTGCGAAGAATGTTTCAAGTAGGCGAAAACGCCGACATTCCAACAATCATGAATCTTTTACGCAAGTCAAGCTGGGCCTTAGACCAACCCTTCAAAACAATCAAAATAACCGATAACAAGGCAATTTTAAGCATCGACAGGTGCAGAACACAAGAAGCCCGTTTAAAAAAAGGCTTAAACGAGTTTCCATGCAAAAAAGTTCGGTTCGGCTACTTGAAAAACTTTGCAAAAACATTGAACCCAAAAGCTGAAGTAAACTGCATAGTTTGTCCACCAGGCAAGCATCCACCAGACTTGTGGTGCAGATGGGAATTCAAACTCTAATCAGTCTAAGCTTTCCTCTTCCCATACAAATTTAGCCATGTTTGGTACTAATAGGTACCATGATTGAAGTCGCAATTGTAGGAGGCGGACCAGCAGGTTCCTATTGTGCATACTGCCTTGCCGAAAACGACGTTCATTCAGTCATCTTCGATCATACGCATCCGCGAGAAAAACCTTGCGGCGGACTTGTATCCCCATTAGCACAAAAACTATTTCCGTTTCTAAAAGAGATCCCGATAGAGCATTGTGAAAGGAATAAGATTTACTTTATTTCGCCTTATGGAAAACGAGTATGCCTTTCTTGTGGAAAAAGCAAGCTTCTTTGCTTCTCAAGGTTAAAACTTGACCAGTTTCTAGTGAACATGGCTGTGAATAAAGGCGCCGAATTGATTAAAGAAAAAGTCATAGCCGTAGAAAGAAAAAAAGATTTCTGGAAAGTTAGAACCACAAGGCAGTCATACATTGCTAAAACGTTAATCGGCGCCGACGGCGTAAACAGTTTAGTTAGAAGAAGCATAATTGGATCCCTAAGCAAGGTCGATAAAGGCATTTGTTATGGATATTCCGTCAAAGGTATAGAGAAAGAGGATCTGACTATAAGGTTTTTATTTCACAGAATGGGCTATATTTGGGTGCTTCCAAGAGCAGTACACACAAGCTTAGGAATAGGCTACGCTGAAATATCTCATTCCCAAGGACTTAAAAAAGAGCTAGACATGTTCATTGAACAGCATTATCCTCACGTAAAGAAAATATGCCGATGGACAGCTCTGATTCCCCACATAAAAGACGTTAAAACATTCCGCACCCCAGTTGCAGGACTCAACTGGATACTAATCGGAGATGCTGCGGGCCACGTAAATCCAATAATTGGAGAAGGCATAATGTATGCTCTTTTAGACGGCGAATTGGCAGCACAAGCAATTGTCGAAAATAACCCACAATTGTTTGATGGACTATGGAGAGAGTCGTATGGATGGAGTCTGTTCCGCGACGTTAAGTTGATGAAATGGTTATACAAAAAACCCTTCCTTGAGCTTTACTGTAAATACCTCAAATTTCAAAGCCTCATTTAACATTGATAATGTTTTCTTAACCGAAAGCTTTTGTCTTTGAGTTGAGGCTTAACGTAATCACGCATCGGTTCTAGTCTTGATCCCTCTATACTTCTTGATTGCC
>JAOZHM010000127.1 GCA_026014845.1 Candidatus Bathyarchaeota archaeon | reverse complement strand
TGTGAAGGTTTGGAGAGACAAGAAGGATGACTCTAATCGTTTGGATAGGCTGATGCGCGAAGGTGTTGACGTAGACAAAACTTATAACGAAAACGAGTTAGCGAAGGGCAACGAACTGGTTTTCGCAGCCTCCGGCGTGACGAAAGGCGAACTGTTAGACGGTGTCCGCTTCATTCCAAACGGAGCAATTGTCAACTCAATTTGCATGAGACTGCCAAGCGGAACCGTGGAAAAATCAGAAACAACCATGCACTTCAAGGGGCACCCCGTGTATAAACAATTTTTAACGTAGAACCGAGTTTTATTGGAGTTCTGTCTTTGGTTCGGAAACTGTTAGTAAAGCTATAACCACGCCTACGAGACTTACGAAAGCACAGGCAATGAAAGGCAGCTCAGAAAAAGCTACCTCGTATATGAAGCCGCCAATTGTGGAGCCTAAAACTAAACCTACGTTTCGGAAACCATTGAAGATTCCCATACCCTTTCCCCTACGTGAAATCGGAACTAAACCTGAAAACATGGCGGTAATTGAAGGATTAGACGCTGAACGCCCGACTCCTCTAAGCATCATAACAAGCAGTAAGGGCCAAAAACTCCCAGAAAATGGGATTAAAACCGCTGAAATAGCGGCAACGATCATGCCAAAAATAAACGTCAGCTTTCTTCCTGTTCTGTCTGCAACTGTGCCAATCGGCAAAGCTGTGATAAGCGTTATGGCTCCCATAACTGAGAAAAGCACTCCTACACCAGTCTTTGAAATGCCTAGTTCCTCCTGAGCGAACACGGATAATACTGGTTGGATTAATGAGCTTGAGAAAGAGACAATGAGACCAGCTATGCAAAGACCGAGAAAAATACGTGGATAAGGCGTCATGGTGAGAAGAAAATTGCCGTTTGCGGATGGAGTAGAGTTTGGTTTTGCTGTGTACTTTTGCACCTGAGATTTTTCAACATTCACTGTAGTTTTGAAGGTTTCTTGCACTATAGAAGCTACAAGTATCATGCTTAAAAAAGCCAGTCCGCCGCAAAAGAAAAATGGAACAGCTTCTGTGAATGCAACTGCCAGCACTCCTCATATACCAGGACTTACAACCATTCCTAAGAACCACATCGATGAGTAGAGACCCATTGCTTTACCTCTGTCTTCAGGCAATGTGATGTCGGCAACCATGGTGCTTATGACGGGCCAAACTATTCCTGAAGCCATGCCTTGAAGACTTCTTAAGAGTATTAGTTGGTTAACGTCTTGGCAAAATCCGTATAGCGTCATAACAATAGAGTATGCAAGTAACCCCACTACTACGGGTGTTTTTCTTCCAACTTTATCAGCTAACCATCCTCCGGGAAATGTTGTGATTATTCGGGTTATTGCAAAGGAAGCTGTTAAAAAACCCAACTGTGTTCCGGTAGCCCCAAAGTCTCTTGCATACAGTGGCAAGAGAGGCATGACTAGACCGAAGCCTAGCATGCTGACGAAAACTGCAAAGCACAATGGAAAAAGCTGTTTATATCTCGAAAGCAGTTTTAGATCATTTTTAAACGTGTGAAGCACTTTCTCACCAAGGGTTAAGTAATCTTTGTGAGGCAGACGTATGAGTATAGAAAAAGAAAAATCTTTAGGACGAGAAAGAAGATATGACAAGGCTAGAAGGTGTAAGTTGAGCGATGTTCGATGTAATTATAAGAAAGGGGCGGGTAATTGATGGTGCTGGGAATCCTTGGTTTCTTGCGGACGTAGGCGTTAAGGACGGAAGAATTCTGAAGATTACAAATTTGAAGTCTGGAGATGCTGAACGGATAATTGATGCTGAAGGATGCATTGTGAGTCCAGGCTTTATTGACATGCACTCTCATTCTGACTTTTCTCCATTAATCAATCCTTACATGGAAAGCAAGGTGAGACAAGGAGTGACGACAGAGGTTGTTGGTAATTGTGGGTTTTCAGCAGCTCCGCTTAATGATTTTCTGAGGGAGGAGATTTTGGAAACGTCGCCTATGTTGAGAGAGGCAAATGTGGAATTAGACTGGTCCACAATGGGCGAATACATGGAAAGGGTGGAACGAAATGGGGTGTCCTCGAACGTGGCGCCGTTGGTTGGGCATGGGAACGTTAGAAGTCTTGTTTTGCAGTTTGAGAAAAGGAAACCAACCGAAAAAGAACTTGAAGAAATGAAAAGAATCTTGGCTGATGTGATGGAGGAAGGAGCCTTCGGTATGTCCACAGGTCTCATTTATCCGCCTGGCTGTTATGCGGATACTGAAGAAATAGTGGAGTTGTGTAAGGTTGTAACTCGGTTTGGAGGTTTATATTCGAGTCATATTCGAGGAGAAGAAAGTCAGCTTCTAAAATCAGTCGAAGAGGCGATAGAAATCGGGGAAAAGGCGGGTGTTCCTGTTGAGATTTCGCATCATAAAGCTGCTGGGAAAAGAAATTGGGGGAGAGTTAGAGAATCGCTCAAAATGATTGAGGAAGCACGCTCTCACGGGGTAGATGTAACATGCGACGTTTACCCTTATATTGCTGGAAGTTTCGGATTGGAATCGCTTCTTCCACCGCATGCCCATGAGGGTGGAGTGGAAAAACTTGTTGAAAGACTCCGAAGTCCAGAGGTTCGTGAAAAGTTGAGGGAAGAGATGGTGAAAGGCGTGGGTGAATGGCATGGTGTGTCAGAAGTTTTGGGGTGGGAAAATATAATGATAGCCTACTGTAGGGGGCATGCTGAATATGAAGGGAAAACTGTTTCAGAAATAACTGAAGAAAAAGATCTGGATCCATTTGATTTTGTGTTTGATTTAATAATAGAAGAAGTGGCTTCGGTTAGTGTTGTTCTATTTTCAATGTCTGAAGAAGATGTGTGTACAGTTTTGAAGAGTCCATTTTCGATGATAGGGTCAGACAGCTCAGCGAGGGCAACCTACGGAATATTAAGCGTCGGGAAGCCGCATCCGAGAGCGTATGGAACCTTTCCGAGGATTTTAGGGAAATACGTGAGAGAAGAGAG
>JAOZHM010000126.1 GCA_026014845.1 Candidatus Bathyarchaeota archaeon | reverse complement strand
CGGGATTTTCTGAAGTGTATTCGGAAATGTATTGGGTCGTCTGAACGAAGTTTGAGTTCATTTAAATAGGCAGATTGTTTGTCAAGCCTGACGAACAAGTTTCCTTTGTTTAAACGTTGTTTAATCTCGTTGTTCAAGAGTTCTTTGTCTAAGCTACTTAAACCCGAAGCAAGTTTTCTAAAGACTGCTTTAGCTGCGTCTCTCTTTTTAATTCTTGTTTCAAGAAGAATTATTGGATTTCTATAATATCCTTTTAGATTGGTTTTCTTAAAGGCAATCTCGTCAGCCAATTCTGTCGGCAATGTGTTGTAAACAGCTTTTAGGACTTTGTCTATGTCTTCTGTCGCGTGGACAAAGACTCGAACATCGATGTATGCTATGGGCACTTTAGAAGACAAGTCAATCATGTTATTTTAAGGGTGATTTAACTTTTAGATTTTCTTCTTTTCTTGGGCTTAGACGCTTTCTTCTTGCTTTTCAGAAATCTTTTAATCGTGTTGACATTTTCTTCGTGGATTGTTTTTCTTCTAGAATCGATTGGAATGCTGAGTTTTAGGGCTTCTCTGAGGCTTAGGCTAGCCTTTTTCAGTTCTTCTCTGCTGAAGCCTTTTCCGCAACGTTTTTTTCCGCCTTTTTTGAATATTATCGGCTTAATCGCTGTCATAGGGGTTATTTTTCTCCTCTAGCTGCTTTTCTGCTTGGTCTAACTTTTTCTGCTCCGCGTCCCTTTCTTCTCAAGCCTCTAATTTTTTTGCCTGCGCTTGTTAGACCTCTGAAAACTCTTCTGTGGTGTTGTTTTTGAGTTATCCAGTTGATTTCTTTATCTGCCTTTATTACTGGATGATGCGGATCAACCATTACTATTTCAAACCATTTTGAGCGTCCGTCTTCGGCTACCCAATAGGAGTTTAGAACTTCAAGGTTTGGAAATTTTTTTGCGGTTCTTTCTTCTCCGATGAGTCTCATGCTTTTGGCTGGCTTGTATTTTTTGACGCCCATTCGTTTTGGTCTTCTTCCAGCCTTCGGTCTCTTTTTTCTTAATCCGCCCCTTCTGACGCGGACACGAGCTACTACGAAGCCTTGTTTTGCCTTGTAGCCCAATCTTCTGGCTCTGTCTATTCGTGTTGGCTTTTCTATGCGGACTATTGCTGACTGTTTACGCCATTTTATCAGTCTTTGGCGCATCAGTTCCTTTACGTAGGATTTTTCTGGTTTTGCCCATGCCTTGGCTATATATTTGTATGCCATTTTTTCACCTCACTCTTTAGTTTATGGTTCAGCCTGCGCGGCTACATCCCAGCGGACTTTTATCCGCCAATTGTTTTGATTGATAGCATCTTACAATGAAATAAACTTTTCCAGCAGTTTTTACTTTCTTTTTCTAAAGATTTTGAAGCTTGCCTCTATCACCTTAGTGCATGAGCGTATTTTCTGCGCAAACAAAAAAAGATAGACTCCCCTATAGGTTTTCTGCATAGAAACCTATGTGTGCTTTAAGCTGTTTATTCTGTTTGTTTTTCTTCTTTTTCTTTGGTCAAGCTTTTTGTGGATATTTCTTTGATTAGCGGTTCCTTTTTTCCGCCTTCCATTTCTATTTTTGCGTTTGGATATTTTTGTTGAAGTTGTTTTTTAAGCATGTTTGCGTCTGTGTCTTTTCCAGCTTTGGCTTTGACTTTTGTTCCTTCGGGTGTTTGCACAACGCTTATGGAGTATCCGCTTTCGGGGAAATTGTCAAAAAACGATTCCGTATCGCTGAAGGAGGAGCCTCCGAACAACTCGTCTATGATGCTTCTGCGTTTTTTCTTGTCAGACATGCTTTTCCCTTACAGCTGAAATTGTATTTGCCTAAAATTAACTTATCGCCCTTGTTGCTTGTTCTTGAAAAATTTAATAGCGTGGTAAGGCTTCTGTAGCAATGTCTAATAAATGGCGTTGTGGAAGCATGGGAAATAAAGTTGTCATATTGATGGGTTCTGAAAGCGATTTTGAATTTTGCCAGAAAATAGCCGAGCATCTGAAAGCTTTAAAGGTGGATTACGAGTTTCGTGTTGCCTCTGCCCATAAGACTCCGGAGAAAGTTTTAGAGATTCTAAGGGAGTATGAAAAGGAAAGGGTTGTCTACGTTACTGTTGCGGGAAAGTCTAACGCCTTAAGCGGTTTTGTTGATGCGAACACTATAAAACCTGTTATTGCTTGTCCGCCTTACTGTGAAAAATTTGGTGGAGCAGACATATACTCTTCCCTCAGGGTTCCAAGCGGAATAGGCTCTGTTGTGACGATTGAACCTGAAGGAGCAGCGATTGTTGCTGCAAAGATTTTCGCCATGGAAGATCGAGAATTGGCGAAACGTGTCAGAGATTATCAATTGGCAAAGAAAGAACAGATTGAAAAGTCTGACGAGTCTGTTAAAAGGTTAAAATAGTGAAAGCCATGGGCAGCGTAAAAGACCTGGAAGTTGTTAAGAAACCGACAAGGGATGCTATGGGTGTTGGAAGGTTTCATTTTTCAGATCGCTACTCGGTTTTTGATTGGGGTGCGATGCCAGATCATATTGAAGGTAAGGGTGCAACCTTGTGCCTTATGGGAGCTTACTGTTTTGAGAGACTTGAGAGGGAAGGCATAAACACTCATTACAAGGGATTGGTTACCCAAAATGGAAAACTCGTTAGTTTTGAAGAGTTAGAGCAACCAACATGCGTTATGGAGTTTAATTTAGTTAACGTGTTTAAGCCAAAGGCGTACGTAGAAGATGGAAAACTCAAATATGATTATGGCATGTTCACGTCGAACCTCAGAAACTGCTTGATTCCGCTTGAGATAATATATAGAAATGGACTGCCTGAAGGCTCGTCAATTTTTAAAAGACTTGAACGTGGCTTAATCACTGTTGAAGAGTTGGGCTTAAACCATTATCCCAAACCTGGAGAGCGGCTTTCAAAGCCTATTTTTGATGTGAGCACGAAACTTGAGGAAAAAGACAGATACGTCACATGGGAAGAAGCACAAAAAATTGCTGGCTTAACGGATGAAGGGGTGGAAGAGGTTAAGGCTGTGCTTTTGAAAGTGGATGAAACAATAACGCGTATCGCGTCAAAGGCTCGTTTGGAAAACGAGGATGGGAAAATAGAGTTGGCTTTTGACCCTGAAAGAAGGCTCATGGTTGTTGACGTTGTTGGAACGCTTGATGAGTGCAGATTCACTTATGACGGGGTGCATGTAAGCAAGGAAATAGCCAGACAATTCTATCGGAAAATAGACTGGTACAGAGATGTTGAAAAGGCGAAGAAAAAAGCAGAAAGAGAAGGGGTTAAAAACTGGAAAAAGCTATGCCAGTCAAGTCCTCCGAAACTTGACCCAGCCTTAAAAATAATAATGAACGAGATGTATATGGCTGCCGCAAACGAGCTGACAGGTCAGAAATTGTTTCATGCCCCATGTCTTGCAGAGCTAATCAAAAAATATAGGGATTATGTAGTACAAATCAAGTGACTATTTCGTGTAGTTGGTTTGTTTTCCATGCTCTTCTGATTTCCAAGGCTATGCGGTCACCCATGCTCATTGTCTTGTTGTATTTTGCGTTTGCATATTGTGATCCTATGCCCATGTGAACGTTCGTTCCTCCACCATGTCTCAACGCAATGTCTTGAGTCACTGGAATGTGCATGTAGGGGTCTCTCTCTTCGGACACATCGTATACTCCGTAGTCTGCTGCTGTTCTGGCTTCCAAACCACTTGTGAAATCCAGCTTAACCACAGGTTTAAGTTCATACTTTGAAATGCGGTCCCAGGTGACCAGCGTTTGTAGACACCATGCGCCGATTATTCCCGGATAAGCGTGTTCTCGGCACGAAAGCATGAAACGGTCTGCGTAACGATGAACATCCTTCAAAAGTGATTCTCTAAGGCTTAAAATTGCGTGGGCAGTCACCTCAAATGATGGGATCTTCCTTATTTTTTCTTGAACGTCTATTGGAAGCCTTTTCAAACCGTCAAGTATTGTTTCTCTTCGTTCATCTATCGAAAGAAACTGATTAGCTAAGCACATTTTAGCCTCTTCTAGGCTTACATTATAGAGTTTTGAAAACCAATCGTCCACGTCTCCCCATTCGCTTTTTGCGTCTAATGGTGAATAGAAGAAGTTAAAGTTCGCATGAGGCCCCAACACAATCTGTTCAACGCGCCCGTTCTCTAAACCCTCCTTGTTCAGGTTTCCAGCCTGGACTTCTCGTGAAACCTTTTCCTCTAAGTGCTGCGAATTTGCAGCAAAGATGAATTCCCTTTCGAAAGCCCTATGAGCATGCTCAGCCTTCAAAAGCATAGGTTCATCAATTGGGTCCTTAAACCTCATCCCCCCCTCATAAACTTCATATTGATACGATTTCGGGTACGGAATGTCAGCTTGTTCAGCATACCAGTAATAATCCTTTTCGATTTCCCCTCTGTTCTCTATTTTTAGAAGGGTTCTAGAGCCGACTATTGGAACAGCAAACTTGTTTTCTATTACGCTGCAGTACTCATCTCCGCCAACATAAACCGAGAAAGCCCTGTTCGGAATCTGCAAACATTCCAAATCAACGAGTTCATCAACATATTTGACTATGTCCGAGTATCTGTCAAGGATTAATATGACGCTTCTCCAATCGTCGCTTTTCTTTATGTCTTTCGGGTCGTTCACAACACGTAAATCTCTTCTTACAAGGCTTGGCAAATCTTCTACAGACTCGTCTACTCCTCCGACCATGGGATTTTGGAGGTAAATTCGTGCTCTACTAGGCGTTGTGTAGATTATGCTTCTTAAACCATAGTTGCGTTGTCCTCCCCAAGCATCCAAAGCCGAATGAGAACCCAAATTCAATCCAATAGGTTCTTTGTATCTTCTAACTATACCCTGCATCTCTTCTCTGCCAATAACCATAAAGCTCACCAGTTTTAGCTAATGAATCTAGCATCCAACGCTTTAAATCTTTTTCACACCCAACTGTAAAACATTATATGCGATTTTTAGTTCTAGAGTTTTCTTCTATCTCGTTTTTACATACATGGTTATAAGAAAAGGAAGAGCTTTTCATTCTTAGAGGAGAAGGGAGTTGACTGAATCCTTCAGATGGCTGTTTGTTGACGATGTTCCATTACTTTATAACAAAAAAAGAGTTGCGAGGCAATTCCAAGTGGAAATGTGGCTTGACCCTTCCCCCATTATCAAAGAGCTAAAAATCAAAAATGTAGAGACAAGTAAACGAGACACAAATTCAGCACTAAGATACATTGTTTAGAGACCACAAGCCATTAACGTCCTTTCAAAATTTTCACGAGTTTTATCATTTTTGTAATTTTTTAATGCGTTGATAATCGCTTGTTTATCTTTTCTGCCGAGCTTCTCAGACACTTTTTCAGCAACTACACCGCCAATAAATAGGAACTGGCAGATGGATGTTATGTTTGACGGTTTCCGATTTACGCTTGCTGTTTCAAAGTCAACTATAGAAGGCTCATCGTTCTGATCGATTATTATGTGTTTTGGGGCGTGGCTGAGTTGGCCATGGTCTAAACCAGCCTCATCCAGTCGCCAACACTGCTCCAAAATCTCATGCAAAACCTTCCGTACTTGTCGTTTTCCTTTGCGTTTTTCCAGCCATTTTGGGAGCAAATCACCATCGATAAACTGCATCAAAAGAAAGTTTTTGCTTGCGCCTAAAAGTCTTGGTCCAACACGCACAGAATTTGCTTTTTTAAGCATTTCCGCCTCCCGCTGCATTCTAGACCGGCCAGCATCCACCCTTCGAGCTTTTAGAGCCGCTTTCTCTCCGTTAATGTAGGCTAGTATTACTATGCCGACGCAGCCCTTGCCTAGAACTGGTATGTTGAAAACCTCTTTTTCTCCGTTAAACTCTAAAGTCTTCACTCCAAGTTTTTGCAGTTCTGTCAAACGTACTTTAAGTTCTGCCTTGCTTGGTCTAGGATAACATATTATAGACGCATAAGGTTCTTCGCTTAATTTTTCAAGAGTTACCTTCAGTGGTTTTTTCAAGATTTAGTCCTCTTGGTGTCTTATCTTCTATTTACTGGAATAAAGGTTATAGATAACATCGTAAAGTTAATAGGAAACCCTCATCACTAAATTGCTGTCTCAAAACGGGGTTAAGAAATGCCAAAATTCGGACAAACCGCTGAAATCCTCAAGCTGATGAGCAGCAAAGAGGATATACGAAACGTAGGCATAATCGCCCACATAGACCACGG
>JAOZHM010000125.1 GCA_026014845.1 Candidatus Bathyarchaeota archaeon | reverse complement strand
TATCAGACTATTAGAGAACTATGAATCAATGTTGAAATCGTTCACTTAACCTAGAAGAACACTCACATACATTGCTTGCGCGAAAATTTTACATTAATATTCTCTATACTAGCTAGACATTCCTAAAGAAGCCTTTTCCAGGGGATTTCTGCATGAGCATCATATTACTTTGACCTTACATACCCAAGCTCAAAGCAGTTTGACCCTTCATGAAAAAAATATGAAGAATCTAAAACTCCTACACACACTCAATTAAGAACAAACAAAAAGGCGCGCACTCTAATCCTCTACCTGGTCATGGCTCTCTTAAACACCGGTACCGCAATTGCCGTCATGACGACTCCAAATCCTATCAGCACTGCGAGCTCAGTGGTTATCATGGGCACCCCTGCTCCAAACACCATAACCTTCCTCAGAGCGGTGGCTGCGTAGGTCAGTGGAAGGAATTTTGAGATGGCTTGCATGAACCAGGGCATCTGCTGTATCGGGAAGAACACGCCGCTGAGGAGCATCATAGGGAACATCAAGGCCATCATCACCATCATAGCTGTCTCTTGATCCTTTGCAAAGGAGGTTATCACAACGCCGAGGCCGACGAAGCTGAACACCCCTAGTAAGAGTAATGCAAAGATTAGTAGAATGCTCCCGTGGATGGTGACGCCGAACAAAGCCACAGCCAATGCGAGTATAAGGGTTCCTTGAAGCATCCCCCTAGCTGTCTGGGCAAGGGTTTTTCCAAGTATTATTGCAAGTCTGTTGATGGGAGCTACCATCATTCCATCCAGCGTCCCAGTCTCCCTCTCGTGGGAGATAGCTGCGGGAAGCCCCGTCATGACGCTCATCATCACTGTCATAGCCATCAACCCGGGAGCTATGAAGTCGAAATAACTGAAATCTCCCAGAACGGCTCCCTCCGTCTGAATACTGTAGGGTTTCACGATCGCAAGAGAGTTGCTTGGGTTAACCGTTTGGTTTAGCCCCTGAACATTCTGCTGTGCCAGCCATGTGCCCATCTGTTCAAGCACCTCCTTCAGAGCGATCTGCAGGAGCATAGACATCTGAGGGTTCGACTGGTCGGTTACGATTGTGATGACTCCCTGCTTCCCAGTGATGAGGCTTGAAGTGAAGTTGCTGGCGATTATTATTCCTCCTTCAACCTCTCCCGCTTGGATCATACTTCTCACCTCATCAAGACTTGAAGCACTAGTGATTGTCATCATGCCCGTGCTGCTATTCATCGGCTCCAAGACTGCGATAAGCGTTGCACTTTCACTACCCTCATCCTCGTTCACTAGGGCGACGGATACTTGGCTTATGGATGTGCTTGAGGGAAACATAAAGCCGGCCATGGTCATCATAAGTAACGGCATTAACACGAGCATAATCAGCATCATTCTGTTCCTAAACAACTCCATTAGGTCCTTCCAAGCAACCATAAGGCTGTGAGAGACCAAACTTTTAACGTCCATTCATCCTCACCTCACCCTACGCCGCGGCATAAAACGCCTGTGCCTTCTCATCGGTATCTTCCGGTCTGCCTTGTCTCTCACCTCGTGCCCAGTGATGTGTAAGAACACGTCTTCAAGTGTGGGTTCAAGGTTTTTTACTGAGTTTATCTTGCCCTTCTCAGCTCTTATGGCGTCGATTATGGTGTCAAACGCCTCGTCACCATTAGCGTGAACCTTGATGTGGGTAGCGTTGTCCTGAGAGACGGAACTAACGCATTTTAGGGTCTGTATCAACGAGATCATGTTGGTGTTGAGGTTTGAAATCTCCAGCTCCAAGATTGTTGTGTCAGCTCCTGAAATAAGCTTCTTGAGATTTTTTGATGTATCAAGTGCAACGATCTTTCCGTAGTCTATGATGCCTATGCGGTCGCAGAGCATGTCGGCTTCAACCATCATGTGTGTTGTGAGGATGATCGTCGTCTTATTTTCTCTATTAATTTTCTTCACGAACTGTCTGACTTCGACGGAGGATTGAGGATCTAGACCTAATGTAGGTTCATCTAGG
>JAOZHM010000124.1 GCA_026014845.1 Candidatus Bathyarchaeota archaeon | reverse complement strand
ATTATCCCGTACAGGTATCTTCCCGTCATCTATTTCACCTTCTCACTTTTGATCTTTCGATCTGTCCTACAAATGAATAAGGCGGCCAAGGTCCATTAAATCTGACAGCCAAACCACCCCTCTTGTCGGTCTTTTCCAGCAGGTTTCCTAGGTTTTGAATCTTGTCTTTTTGTGTGAGACAAGCCAGATTCAAGATCAGCTGCTTACCTTCCCATTGTTTGGGCACTTCCTTTTTTGTGGAATCAAGCTTCAGATCAACGACAAGTTTCTTGATCTCATTGTACAATTTCTTGGCGTGTCTATCTGCTGACACCTTTGTTTCAAGCTCTAGTTTTCGTTCCAATTTTTTACGAAGTAAGTAGGCTGTTCCTTTAGGCTTGTTTTCCATCTTCTTCTTCAATTTCTGGATCTCTTCGTTTTGTTCCAGCGTGTTTTCAAAAAAACCGTTCTCGACAAATACTTGAACTCCGTACTCCGCTTTTCCTTCAAGCTTTTCTAGCATTGTCTTAAGTTCGCGGTACTCTTCACGTAGCCACTGCTTAACCGTTTCGTCGTCTCCCTTGAAAATGGTGTCGAAGGTTAGGGGAATTACTGTGTCGAATTCTTTGGTGGCCAAGTCAATCACGTATTGGTGTGCCAGAATCCACTCCATCGCTTTTTCCTTGTCTTCCGTTTTGTAGGGTTTTGCCTCGCAGCTGTGAACGACCACGCCTATGTCGTTAATGGACACAGTATAGACTATGTTGTCTTCGATTCCCATATGCCCAAAATCCGCCTCTTTTCCACTGCCAACTATGCAGTAAAGATATCTTCCTTCTGCGTGACTATTGTCTGAGCTCAGTTTTTTTCATCTCCTGTTCCCATCTTTCCGGGTTAGCCATGATGTCGATGGTTTCTTCTACCAAATTGCTGAGATCACCCCGCACAGATCTAATGGTCTTCTCGAGGTGGTTCTCCTTTTTTATGTGCTCAAGTGCTGAATGGAGTTCCATTAATGCGTTTCCCAGTCGGTCGATTTCTTGATCCTTCAGTCTTCCAGACTCCATCCTTCGTATCGCTTCTCTTTCAAGCACATCCACTATGATCTCAACTAGAGCCACGACTAGACCAAGGAGTCCGGATTTCAAGTTGTCTTCATCGATCTTTATTGGCATGTTTCCTCATCCGATTCTGTTCAGTTTAATTTCTAAAATGCCGTTGTTGATGGTTTTTTTCACCATCTTTTCAACGGGATATAATAGGAGAATTTCCTTGTGGTACTCCTTTCCGCAGATTATGAGAAGATCATTCCTTACCTCAATGTTGATGTTCTCTTCTTGTGGGGGAAGGCAGGCTATGACCCTTAGACCGTTCTTCTCTTCGAAGATGTCCAGTGGACTCTCATTATCCTTGTGTTCTATAAGATCTTCCGTGAGCCACCAACTGAAGACGACTTTTTCTCCAGTCAGTGGATCAATCTTGGAGCGTTCAAATTTAATGATGGGCTTCCCAAAGACCTTTTGCGCTTTTGGGTTTATGACTTCCCTGATCCTGATCAGCACTTCCATGTCGGAAGAGGCATAAATCAGATCTGCTAGCTTCCTGATTCCTGCATGCCGTTCTCTCAAAAGGTACGCTATAATCTGTCTGCTTTTCTCATCTACTGCTTTCATAAGGGAAATCATCTTCCCTGGCTTCTGTGAAACGATCAACTATTGGACCTCCACTTTTGCACTGATCTTTCTTTCCTTCGCTTTCTTTGCCTTTGCGCTCTGCCATCCGCACCATGGGCATGCAATGTTTAGTAGCTCTTCCATGTCCACTTTCTTTCCGCATTGTGGGCACTCCTCTTTTTGTATCATGGCTTCTTTCCAGGCTGCTGTGTTTATGTTGGTGCCAGATGGAAACTCTAGGCCGTATCTTGCTGCTGTCTCGAAGGAGGCCAGTGCAGCTCTTATTTTGATTCCGAGTAGTTCAACGCCGGCAACGTCGATGGTGATGTCTGCGTTGATCACTAATCCTTTGTCCAGAATTTTGTCTATGGCGCCTGCTAGGCCTGTGTCTTCCGTTCTTTCGGGTCTGAATCTGTAATCTTCCATTTTTAACTTGCCTTCGGTCTGTAGTTCCATCCGCACCAGGGACAACCTTGTTGTCGAAGGTCCTTTGTTCTAGATTCCATGCCGCAGACAGGACATGGTTGTTTTGATAGTAGATCTTGCCATGCTGGCGTGTTAGTATTGGTTCCTTCGGGAAAGGCTAGGCCTATCTGTATGGCTGTTTTGAAAGAGCTGAGGATGATAGTGGCTCTGATCCCTAAGAGATCTACGCAGCCAAGGCCAATTCTGACCTCTGCGTCGATTACCACTCCTTTGTCTAGTATTCTATCAAGTACCTCTTGCAAGCTGGATTGCTCTGGCCTTAGAATCGTCATTTGTGCCGCCTCTTAAGTAAGTTGGTTTAGATTAGCAGGCGTTTTGTACATAAGCAATATTCAAAAAGCCGATACGAGATCTGTATCAAAAAATGAAAACCTACGTTGACAGGCGAATCTGAGGGCTTTCGTCTTGCTGTTTTCGTAACGTTTTCTGATACAAGGGGAGTAACGCTTTTTTGAATATTTCTTAAATAACTAGTGCATGATAACAAAAGACAAGAGTGAGAAAAATGCCAAACGTCCTAGGTGTTAGTAAGCGGCCTGCCATCAAAAATTCGAAGAGGCAGGAGCACATAGATTACTTGAGGCGATTTAGAGAGAAGACACAGCATTTATCCTTTACTTTTCGACCGCGAGGGGTTCGCATGATGTGGATGATGTATGCCCGAAGGAAAGGCATAGAACCGTTCGATACTCTGCCATACTGAAAGAAGAAGAGTGATTACTCGCAGTTCTTCAACTGACACATGAGCTGTGATTAGCGGGTAGGGTTGAATGTCCTCTGTGGGTTGCTGTTTTCAGCTTTCGATACAAATTTCGTATCGACTTTTTGAATATTTGATATATGCTTCTTCTGGCAACGTGCACAAGAGAAGTAGGAGATATGTCTAGCATGTCAGAGAAGAATGATTGGTGGGAGAGAAACCTAGCTAGATACTTTCGCATATTAGAGGGAAGACACGATAGGTGTCGTGATCCCGTCGAGCTGCAACAGGAGATTTCAAATGACGCTGCAAGGATGGTGGAGGATCGCGATGTCTTCGCAGCAAAATTCCAACAAGGTGTTGATAGGTATACAAAGAGAATGAATGAAAGTTTGAGTGGATCTGGTCCTCTCTGGAAGCCTCTACCCTCTTGGCAAAGTTGGAGGAAGAAAGAAAGAGAGAGGCAAAGGTTGAGAGCAAGGTTTGAAGGAGATACCAAGGTTGTGGATGGGAGGATAGTGAGAGGAGGCTTGATCCAGGGCGGGGGCAGAGTCTATATGACCATGGAAGAAAGAAAGAGGCGCAGAGGCTCTGCTTACATGACAATGGAGGAAAGGAAGCAGCAACATTCGGCCTACAGGACGATAGGCGAAAGGCAGAGGCGGGGAAAGTCTGCTTTTTTGACTATGGAAGAAAAACTTGCAGAGGTTGAAAGGAAGACAGGTGTCAGCGGAAGAAGAGATGTGAGACAAGAGCGGAAACCGCAAGGTTGGGTGCCAAAAGCAGCTGGCAAACTGGGCAACGAAGTCGCGAGTGCTCGCTGGGAGGCTGGGTACCGAGAAGCCTGTCGAGAGGGGTTTCTGTA
The DNA here is from genome assembly GCA_026014845.1 of Candidatus Bathyarchaeota archaeon. Classification (GTDB taxonomy): domain Archaea; phylum Thermoproteota; class Bathyarchaeia; order Bathyarchaeales; family Bathycorpusculaceae; genus SOJA01. Next base: position 82 of record JAOZHM010000124.1, on the reverse strand, counting down.
TGGATGGGAAAAGGTAGGGAAAACACTGGGAAAGGTGAACGGAGGAGCTATGTATGAGTGAAAAGAGAACACCCCGGATTTT
>JAOZHM010000123.1 GCA_026014845.1 Candidatus Bathyarchaeota archaeon | reverse complement strand
TCAACCATCATGTGTGTTGTGAGGATGATCGTCGTCTTATTTTCTCTATTAATTTGCTTTATGAACTCTCTGACTTCGACGGAGGATTGAGGATCTAGACCCAATGTGGGTTCATCTAGTAGCAGCACCTCTGGCATGTTAAGCAACCCCCTTATCACGTTCATCCTCTGCCTCATACCCGATGAGAACGTGCCCACTTGAGAACCCTTCCAATTACTTAGCTGAACCAGCCCTAGCAGTTCGTCGATCCTCTTGTTGAGAACTACTTTTGGGATGTCGTAGAGTCTTCCGAAAAACCAGAGGTTTTCCTTAGCCGTTAACCGGTCGTACATGATTATCTTTTCGGAAACAAGGCCGATGAGCTTCCTCACCTCGTTGTCATCCTTCACTATATCGTAGCCGCCGACTGTGGCTGTGCCCTCCGTGGGCCTGGTTAATGTGGAGAGCATCCTTATTGTCGTGGTTTTGCCAGCTCCATTGGGACCAAGCAAACCGAACACCTCGCCTCTCTTCACGTTGAAGGAGACATGGTTCACAGCTATTAATCCATTGAATTTCTTAGTGAGGTTTTTCGTTTCGATCATCACGCTGCTGTCCAAGCTATCCACACTCAACTGGGGTTTATGTAGCGGGAAAACATCTACCAGTCGGATATAATCTTTTCTATGAGGGTTATGCGCACGCGCTAAGCATTATGATTCGTCATATTGCTTCTATCTTCAGCGATTCTGTAGGCAACCTCAATCCTTTTCTTTGATAGCTTGAGGTTCAATTCTTCCTCAGCACACACTTCTCCTTCATCAACTACTCAGTTTCGTAAGCCTTTTCTTTTTTACTCAGCCTTTTTTCGACGCGCTTCCTAAAAGACAGTTACTTTTCTCCATATCCATAATCAATCAGATGGTCAAATACCCTTTTTTACGAAGCCATTCTGCTTGAGAACGCTTATAACGCCAGAAAATGTCTCCACGCTTGTCAGATTGAAAATCCCAAGGAGAAACCAAAACAATGTCTCCTTCACGTATCCAAACACGCCTCTTCATCTTACCACGTATACGACACAAACGTTCATGACCATCTTGACACTTAACCAAAACACGGTCATAACCGAGCAGTTTAACAGCTATACCCAAAACATCGTTTGCAACTGGAAGCACCATCTCACTTAATTCGTCCTCACTTAAGACCTTCTTGTTACCCAATTAGCCACCTCAACCATTCCTTTAGAAAATGTAAAACCTTCCTTAAAAGCATGTTTATTCCATTACACGATCAATGATCAAATTCATTTTTTGCATCATCGAGGTTGACTAGCTTGATATATTTCAGGGTGTCGAAGATGTTTCTATGCAACTAGAAACTTAATAACGTGAACCCTATAAGAAGCAAAGTTTAAGTCCTCTCCCTTCCACGTATAAGAATCCAATCAGGCGGAGAACCCGAATGAAGCAGCTACACCACAACGGCGTCCTAATTCCACACCGACACAAAGGAAAAGGCTTCACCATCCAAGTAAAGGGGAAGAAAAGTAAGCTGACGCCAAGGCAGGAGGAAATGGCTTTCGCTTGGGCTAAAAAAATCGGAACCCCTTACGTCGAAGACTCTGTCTTCGCAAAGAACTTTCACCGTGACCTCTCAAAAAAGCTCGGCATCAATGTCAAACCCAGCGACGTCGACTACTCCATTATCCTCTCCACCATCGAAAAGGAGCGTGCTCGGAAAGCAAACCTCTCTAGAAAGGAGAGGAAGCAACTGACGGCTCAGAGGAAAGCTCAGAGAGCGGCGAACAAGGAGCGCTACGGATTCGCTTGGGTTGACGGTGTCCGAGTGGAGGTGGCTAACTACGCCGTCGAACCTAGTTCCATCTTCATAGGTCGAGGCAAACACCCGTTGAGAGGATGCTGGAAGGAGGGGGCTCGCGAAAAGGATGTCGAACTCAACCTCTCGCCAGACGCTCCTAAGCCGCGGGGCAAATGGAAGATTGTCTGGCAGCCTGAGTCCATGTGGATCGCACGATGGCGGGATAAACTCACGGGCAAGACGAAATACGTCTGGTTTTCCGACTCCAGCATCGTGAAGCAGATGAAGGACATCGAGAAGTTTGAAAAAGCTAGGAAGCTTCGACGGAACCTTGCAGGAGTGCGAAAGCACATCCGGGAAAACCTTAACGCTGATGACCTAAGACGGAGGAAAACAGCGACCGTTTGCTTCCTTATTGATAGGCTGAAAATCAGGGTTGGTGACGAGAAGGATCCTGACGAAGCGGACACAGTCGGCGCCTCAACCCTCCGACCGAAGCATGTCCGCTTCAACAGTGATGAGAGTGTAACCTTTAACTTTCTCGGGAAGGATTCTGTGCCTCATGTGTTCACGGTTGAACTCCCGAATAATGTCACTAGAAACCTTAAGGAGTTCGCAGCGAACGCGAAGTCCACCCTTTTTGATGGCGTCCGTTCACAACATGTTAGCGAATTCCTCGATGAGGTGATGGCTGGGCTGTCGGCAAAGGTCTTCCGCACTTATTATGCGTCCGAAGCCGTTGAGACGAACTTGGAAAAGGCTCCTGTCAAACTTGAAGACCCTGAATACGTGAAGAAACACACTGCTACAATGGCGAACCTCGAGGCCGCAAAAGTCTGCAACCACCGGCGCACTATCCGCAAGACGTGGAAATCATCTTTGGAAAAGAAGAAGGCCCGTCTTAAAGCTTTGAAGAATCGAGCGAAGAATGCTCAAGATAATTTGAGGCAGAAAATCGAGGATTGGAAAGAGAAAGATAGTGAGAGACTGAGGAAGCAAGAGGAAAAACTGAAGGCTATGCAGGCAAAGCTGGATGCTCATCGACAACAACTCGCCGAGAAGAAACAACAAGGTAAATCCACGCATGCTTTGAAGAGACGTATTAGCTTTGAGCGAAAGGCAGTGACTCGGCAAAAGCAACGGCTCAAGCTGCTGAAGCCCAAGCATGAAGAGCGGATGAAAAAGCTGAGGCAGAGGCTGGAGAGTCGGATGCAACGTGACAAAGCGGCGATAGCTAAACTAAAGCTTAGGATAGAGGCTCAGAAGGAAACCCGCGACTACAACCTTGGGACGTCTCTGAAGAGCTATATTGACCCTCGAATCTACTATAAATGGGGAAAACAAGTTGACTACGACTGGAAGCAGTACTACTCGAAGGCCCTCCAGAGGAAGTTCAGCTGGGTCGAAACTGATGTGGCGTCTCCAGAAAAGGGCTAGAAAAAATGCGTATTCAACCTCTGAGAGTCGGCTTTTTATTTAAATTAGTGCGCGCAAAAATCGCAAAGCTAAACGGCTTGAAGCTGGGTTTGAAAACTTATGCGTCTTTGAAGGATGTTGAAATCTTCCGAAAAACACAAGTAAAATTATTCTGCTGATTCTAAAGCTTCACTATTTGTGCGTGTGGTATGCCTTCGATGTTTATTACTGCTTCAGGGTGCACATGACCCTTTTCTATGGCTTTCTGAACAACGTTTTTGCCTATCATGTTTACTGTTGTCGAGTTTTCTATCATTGCCATAGCTTCTTCAATGCTGACTTTTGTGCCTTTGTAGAATTCTTCTTTTACATGAAAAACTATTTTTCCCTTTCGCAGTGTTTTGCCCAGTATTTCAGCGTCGCACATGGCTAAAAGAACGTTGTTGCCGATTTTTCTAAGATTCATGTAGACTTCCATTTTTCACACGCTCTTATAGTTGCCTAATAGATGATTTTGCTCCACACGCCTCGCAAACTAAGAATGATAGGCGTTTTTCCTTCACAATTTTCGTGTCTGGACGCTTGCAAACTGGACACGTGACAAACTGTTCCATGTATCTCTGTAGAAGCCTTTCAAATGTTACCTGCGAAAACTTTCCTTGAAAAATTATCCTTGACTCTTGCATGGTTGCAGCTGTAGCCATTTCCCTTGTCAAAAACTTCAGCAGATGCCGCGGGTCACGATTCAAAGCTTCAGCGATCTCTTTAAAATTGTGGATTATCGTACGCATGCCTATGACTGAATGAACTATTCTGGGAAGCTCTAGACGTTCACGTTTTGAAGAGACCTCAGGGATTTGTGAACGCGCCCTCTTCAGCAACTCTTCATAACCGTATTCCATTCATTGATGCTCCATGATTAACATGACAACACAATCCTATTTAAAACTTATAACAACCGAGTCAGGAATCAAATAACGTGAAAGGAGGGGTTCAAATGGGTCACGTCTACCTTTACACTGGAATAGGAGCTGGAAAAACAACAAACGCCTTAGGCTTAGCATTACGTTCTGTCGGACACAAACGTAAAGTTGTTATAATCCAGTTTTTGAAATGGTGGAAGAACACAGGTGAATATAAAATTCGAAAAATGCTCGCGCCTTACTATGAAATATACCAGTTTGGCCGTAAAGGATGGCACGGACTAAGTAATTTAGGTGAAGAAGACAAAGAACTAGCCCATAAAGCCTTAAGATTTGCTGAAAAAATCGTTAAGGAGAAAAAACCGCATCTGCTAGTTCTAGACGAAGTTAATTTGGCTTTGCACTGCAAGCTTCTAGACATAGAAGAAATTCTGGAATTCTTGGACAACCTCCCAAAAGAGACCGATATTGTCTTAACAGGCAGATTTGCCCCAATAGAACTGGTAAAGCGTGCGGAGTTTGTAAACGAAATCATAGCCATCAAGTATCCGAAGAAAATGGTTACAACAAAAGGAATACAATGGTAAAATTCTTTCAAAGGTTAGATTCAAAGCTTTTTAAAAAGCTTAAAGATAGTACTGCTGATTAATCTTAATTCTCAGCGAGGAGAAAACTTTGAGCAAACGTAGTCATCCATATATTCCGAATTCTCTGCCAGAAATCAAACAAGAAATGATGCAGGAAATTGGCATGAAAAACATCGAAGAATTGTATGCAGATGTTCCAGAGAAATATCGTTTAAAAAAGCCGTTAAAACTTCCAGAAGCTTTGTCAGAGTTTGAAGTTAAGAAGCATGTTGAGGCTTTGCTTTCAAAAAACAAGACTTGCAGTGACATGCCAGTGTTTTTGGGTGGTGGTTGCTGGCCTCATTATGTTCCAGCGGTTGTAAAAGAAATTGTTCAACGCAGTGAGCTGCTTACTTCTTACACGCCTTATCAGCCTGAAATT
>JAOZHM010000122.1 GCA_026014845.1 Candidatus Bathyarchaeota archaeon | reverse complement strand
TCGCTTGCCAAAGGTTAACTGTGAAAGGCAAAACGAAAGAAGCAAGTCGAGAAGATAGACTTCCAATAGCTATAACTGGCTTCCTACCCCATGTATCAGCTAGTTTTCCAGCAAAGAAGTTGCATAATATTCCAACAAATCCAGAAACAGATAGTATCGCTCCTATTTGAAACGGAATGGCTCCAAACATCTCGCCTAGAAACAGAACACCAACTGGCGCAATAAAGCCCACAGCAAACCCATTCGTCACAGTTGAAACATACAAAACTCTGACTGACCGCAAAACCCAACCAGTAAGTTTAAAGTCGTCTTCCTTCGAAGCTTCCGTTCTTTTTTTGACCGAACCGTGTCCTCTTGTTTCACGAACTTTCCAAGCCACCAAACCCATGGCTATAACCGACAGTGCAGAATCCACAAAATAAGGAATACGATAGCTATCTTCCAAAGCCAATCCCAAACCAGTTTCCGACAAAAACTGGATAGTCCCGCCAAAAATCGGCCCCAAAAACCACCCCACCATAGTAGCAGTCAAAAAGAACCCCAAAGCCTCACCTCTCCGGCTGCTGGGAACCTGATCAATCAAAGAGGCCTCTGCAGCCGGACGCACTGCGGCTGTAGCCACTCCGTTCAAGGCTCGGACGATCAATAAAGATGGCCAATTCTGAACCAGCCCAGTCAAGGTGCCCAAGAAGACATCTGCAAGTAAGCCAGCTTGAATCAACTTTTTTCTGCCGACACGATCAGAAAGGCTTCCAAAATGTGAGGAGAGAAGGGCATTTGCGACCAAGAAAGCAGCTACGAATGATCCTATGAACCATATTTCAGCTCCTAGAGAAGTTGCGTAGTATGGAAAATATGAAACTGGCAAGGCACCAGCTATATTCTGAACTAACGATGCTAAAGATAACACTATGACACTAGCAGAATAAACTTCTGAACGCCGCATCAACACACCATACTTTTTCTAATCGATCGATGCTTTGCAGTATTACGTAACTTCAAACTTCGAGAAAAGAATTTTAACGTTAGCTTACTTATTAAAGCTTAGCGCGCGCGTCATAGAACAAATATCCGGTGATTCAGACTGTTTATTATTCAATGAGCACTAGAAGGTCTTCCAGAATGTAATTCACCAACTCTTCGGTAGTGCTTCTGCTGAAGAGCGTTACCACACAATTCCTTGTAATCCCAACCACAGCCTCACGCTTCTGGGATTCAAAGACAACATACCAGATCTTTCCATGTTCAACATAATCCCGGTATAGACTCGTGTCAGCAAGATCTGATCCCGCTAGACAAAGCTTTTCTATACCCGGTATGTCAACTTCGTCAAACCATATTAGTTTCGTCGCCTGGGGGTTCGACTCGTGAAGCTCCTTAAGAGTCCTATGGGAGATCTTCACCTCAACAATTGCTTGTGGTTCGATGAAAAGAACTTTGCTGAGCTTGTTTGCTACGTAGTTTGTTAACAGCTTCTTCACTCCTCGAGCCACAGACGGCGCCAGCACCATCATGAAAATTCTGTCTTCAAAATGGCTGATCCAGAAAGGAGCTTCCTCTGTGACGGGGGCTTCAACTAACTTACGTCTGTAAAAGCGTTTGCGTATGAAATCCTTGCTGAAAATTCCTGATATCGAGTCGTCCTTTGATTTCAGGTCCAGAATTTCTGTTACTAGATTTATGTTTTCTCCGTTCTCAGTTTGGTAACGCTCCTCTTCACGGAAATCCTTGAGCTTCCAAACTATCAATCCGAGATCAGCTTTTTCTTTTATCTCAAAAATCTTAGCTGGCTGAACCAATTATTTACACCCAAAGAGCAGATTTGAGTATCTGATTTTAAAGGCTTCTACCTGCTATTATATAATTCGCCCGCGTTGTATGACTCCGCTTTTCATTTGAAATACGTAATTTGCCCATGTTTAACCATGATTTTTCCATCTTTAATGATGTAAGCAAAGTTCTTTGGATCTTGTAGGATTGATATTTCCTCTAGTGGATTTAAGTCGCATATTACTAAATCTGCAAGTTTTCCTTGCTCGATGGAACCTAACATGTCATCCTTTTTGATGGCTTTGGCGGATTCAATCGTTGCAGCTTGTAAGGCTTGAGTTGGGGTCATACCCACATTTTCTACCATATTCTTTATTTCAGAAGCGGTTTGTCCATGATGATTGCCTGGAGTCCCAGCGTCTGTCCCGATGGCGAAACGGACCCCTTTGTTAAAGGCGATCTTATGATTTTCCAGAACAGCTGAAACTACAGTCTTAGTTTTTTCAGCAACTTCGGGAGGTAATTGTTTCAGAATTTCTGGTTTTGCCAACGACAAACCTGCTATTTGGGTTGGAATAAGATATAATCCTTTTTGAATCATTAATTCGGCTATTTCTTCATCAATATAGCTTCCATGTTCAATTGTGTCGATTCCAGCCATTACAGCCTTATAAATTCCTTCTCGTCCATGTGCATGGCAAGCAACATGCATCCCTAATCGATGTGCTTCCTCTACAATAGCCAATAGTTCCTCATCCAGGAAAAGGCTTGTTCCAACTTTTGAAGTCATTCCATGTAATACCCCTCCCGTTGTTAGTGTCTTGATAAAATCTGAGCCGGAACGCTTTCTATCACGTACGGCATGTTTCACACCATCAACACCGGTCTTAACTTCCGATAACTGACGGCTATACTCAAGAACCTCGAGAGGACCAATAGCTTCTTGGTTACCCCACTGAGCAATCGCTAAATTTGCAACAAGTAATCGTGGACCAGCAATAGTACCACTATCGAAAATTCTACGTAACGAAGGCCCCCAATCGGGATATCCTCCACAATCTCGGAGACAAGTAAAGCCATGAATCAAATGATTCTGCGCGTTTCGTAGTGCGTAATAATGTAGCATTCCTCTTGTTGTTCGGAGATATTTCCGTTCGTACTGTGGAGTTGCTGTCGATTGGAGATGGACATGACAATCTATCATTCCGGGAAGAATTGTTTTTCCCGTTGCGTCGATAATCTCATCATTTGGTTCCTTATCGAATGCACTATCCGAGCCACACCAAGCGATTTTGCTTCCAACAATTACAATTGTATGCTCTTCTTTTATTGCCCCACTTAAGGGATCAAAGACATTTCCCGACTTAATTACTAATCTGAAGTTTTTGTTAGACATAAATCCATCACGTTCCTTTATTCAAACATCACAATTATTACTAATGCAAATTTTTTGTTCTTAACATTTTCTGTGAACCATAGAGTTAAGCCCCTAAAATGAGAGATTGAAATGAAATTCTGCGTCCTGCGCGTGCGACAGAAGATTTCAACGGGCTTAAGCAAGCTGTAAACTATGACAAATAGACATTAAATGACAAAAAGTGATGGGTTATAGACCTAATAAGGTCAGCAGATTGTTTTGTGCTATTAGAGCAGCGAAGAGAGATGCAACAAGAGACATCACACAGATTAAAGTGTTAAGTGAAGGCCCAGCCGTATCCTTAAACGGGTCCCCAACCGTGTCTCCCACAACCGCAGCCTTATGCGCCTCAGAACCTTTACCACCCAAAGCACCTGCCTCAATGTACTTTTTAGCATTATCCCAGAGACCCCCAGCATTAGACATTAACAAAGCAAAAAGCAAACCTGAGAATATGCTGCCTGCCAAGTATCCACCCAAAGCTTCTATGCCTCCGAGAAATCCCACAGCCAGCGTGGCAACTATCGCAAGCGTGCTTGCCGGCAAGAGCTCTTTCAAGGCCCCAACCGTCGCTATATCAACACATCGTGCATAATCAGGTTTCACACCCTCTTTTCCCTCTTTCAACCCTGGAATCTCTCTGAACTGCCTTCTAATTTCCGCGATCATCCTGTCAGCGTTTTTCCCGACACCTAACATAACCATTGCCGAGAAAACTGGTGGAATAGCAATACCGATGAAACAACCAAGCAAGACCATTGGGTTCATAAGACTGAAATCAACAGGTCTGTTGAGAACGTTCTGAGCTATTTCTCTGTACGCAGCGAGCAAGGCGAGCACAGTCAGTCCTGCGGCACCTATCGCGAAGCCCTTCGTTATGGCTTTAGCTGTGTTTCCTGCGGCGTCAAGCCTATCTGTTACAGCTATTACTTCCTCTCCAAGGCCGGCCTGTTCAGCTACACCTCTGGCGTTGTCAACCACAGGTCCATATGCATCACTGGCAACTATCATTCCAACAATTGACAGCATTCCCAAAGCAGCCATTCCCACCCCAAAAACGGCATAGCCCTCTCCTACGGGGTCACAAAGGAAATATGCAACGGCAGCTGCGATGCCTATCCCTACGAGTGGCGGGAAAACACTGTGCAAACCGTATGAAAAACCTGTTATTATGTTCAGGGCAGTTCCGCTCTTGGAAGTTTCCGCTGTTTTTAAAACAGGCATACGGTCGATAGATGTGAAATAGTCTGACGTTATACCTATGATAACTCCAGCTGCCAATCCGACCAGCGTGGCGCCCCATATTCTGAGGTCAATTCCGAGGTATGAGACCACTAGGTAGGAAAGAACTGCAAAGAGTATGCATGTCATGTAAGTTCCCATGTTTAGGGCTCTTCCAGGATTACCTTTTTTTCCCACTCTCACAGTTGCTACGCCTATAATGGAAGCGACGGCCCCCAAGCCAGCGAAGATCAATGGAACCTCCACCTGTCCCAATACTTGCCCAAGTATCATTACAGCAACAATGCTTGCTATGTAAGAGTCAGCCAAGTCCGCACCCATTCCAGCAACGTCGCCCACGTTGTCACCTACGTTGTCAGCTATGACTGCTGGGTTTCGAGGGTCATCTTCTAGAATGCCAAGTTCCACTTTACCGACTAGGTCAGCGCTTATGTCCGCCGTTTTTGTAAATATGCCTCCTCCAGCCTTGGCGAAAAGTGCAAGTGCACTTGCACCGAAACTGAAGGCTAAAACTATTTGAGGGTCGCGTGTGACGCCGTAAACTATGCTTAACCCAAGCAAGGAAAAACCCACAACTGCTAAGCCCATGACTGCTCCTCCTCGAAAACCGATTGGAAAAGCCTTGTTTAGGCCCTCTCTCGCTCCGTTGGCTGCTTTCGCATTCGCCCTTGTAGCAACATCCATGCCGAAGTATCCAGCTAAGGCAGAACAGAAAGCGCCGAACATGTATGCTAAGGATCTGCTCAGGTTCCCTATCAGATTTTTACTTGTCCATATGGGTTCTGGGAGGAAAATTCCAAGTAGAATCGCTACTACTAAGACGAAAGCCGCTAAGATAGTGTATTCACGCTTCAGAAACGCGTTGGCTCCTTCTCTTATCGCATCGGAAATTTCCCTCATTTTTTTTGTTCCGCTGTCTTGTTTGTTTATATAATGGTAAAGGTAAAGCCCTCCCAAGATTGAGATTACGGCGGATATTGGCGCTAAGATCCATGGTTCAAACATATCTATCTGACCCTTCTCCTTTCACTGTTACGTTTTTTCTTTTTTCGAGACTTGTAGATGTTTCATGAAGTCTTTTATAAACTTAATTGATCGAAAAATAATGTGGTACGGAAAAGAATAAAAGAGCTTTTCATTTTAATAGTTAGCTCATATCTTAAGCGGGAGGTTGAAGCAAACGTCAAGATCATGGCACACCATGAAAATCGATGAAGCTATGCAAGCCCTAGATTCAAAAATAGAAGGTTTAAGCGTCGAAGAGGCACAAAAGCGCCTACAGAAATACGGACCTAACGAACTAAAAAAGGAAAAAGGAAAATCACCAATAAAGCTGTTCTTTGAACAGTTTACAGACATATTAATAATCATATTACTTGCAGCCATGGTTCTATCTATAATCATAGGTTTACAATCACAGTCAGAGGCTGAGATTTACGACGCTGTTGTTATTTTCGCCATAGTCATGGCGTGCGCAGTTCTGGGCTTCACCCAAGAGTATAAGGCAGAAAAAGCGTTAGAAGCTCTAAAGAAGATGACTGCTCCAACAGCCACGGTTTTGCGTGATGGCAAAGAAGTGGAACTTGAAACCCGTGACATTGTGCCTGGCGACATTATCTTATTATATACTGGAGACAAGGTGCCGGCAGACGCTAGGCTCATCGAAGCCATAAACATGAAAACGGATGAAGCTTCATTAACAGGTGAATCAACTTCTGTGAATAAGAATGTTGCGTCTTTGCCTGAGGAGATCATAGTTTCTGATAGACGTAACTCGGTTTTTACTGGCACAGTTGTTGTTTATGGACGAGGTAAAGGGGTTGTTACTTCAACTGGGATGAACACCGAGTTTGGCAAAATCGCCAAGATGGTTCAAGTTACAGAAGAGGAAGAGACGCCGCTTGAAAAGAGAATGGCTCACGTTGGAAAATGGCT
>JAOZHM010000121.1 GCA_026014845.1 Candidatus Bathyarchaeota archaeon | reverse complement strand
TTCTGTGGTTGTGCGTGCTATCATAAGTTGAAAGGCTAAGCCTGTTGCGACGCTGAGCATTTTTGCTGCGAAAACGATGAAGCCTGAATATTGTAGTCTGATCTCTTTTTTGGTCAAAGCTTCACCTTTGTGGAAGTGTTAACGGTATAGTTTGGGATGCATATATTTTAATTTGATTAATTCTATGTTACGTGTAGGTGAACGCTTCAAAAGTTATGGTTGATTAAACAGGGTTTTGGTTGCTGGCGGAGTGTACTCCATGAAGCAGACAGACTTGGAAATTATGTTTGCCAGTTGTTTATTATGAGGTTTGTGAAGTTCTTGTTAAGAAGTTTTAGAGTTGTGCTAGGCCATAAGCTAAGATTGGGTCGATGATTTTATAGAGTTGGTCTTTTTTTTCGATTAGGCTTAGTTTGATCAGTCGGTTTAAGAGTTTCGTGAAGTTTGAGCTGTTTACTTCTAGCCCCTCTTTTGCTTCTAGGCTTCTTTTAAGTTCGCTCCACTTCATAGGTCTTAATGCGAGAGAGTTTAATATGCTTCTGTATCTTCTCTCAGCTTGAGACTTTCTGAGGAATACTTCTAGTTCGTTTAATGCAAGTTTAGAAGCATCGTCTAGAATTTTGTCTACAGACTTGGTTTTTTTTCGGGTGACCATCCATCCGAAGTAAGTTAGCCAACCGATTATGCCGTCGAGTTTGTTAACCGACTCTTCGATTAAGTTTTTATCTATTTTGGTTTTCATCTGTTTGAAGCCTTTCTCGAGGAAGTCTGTTGCTTCTTCTCTTTCCAGTTTTCTTAATTTTATTTCGTCTAGAGCTCTGCCATATAGGGGTGATTGAACGTCTTCGATTTTTAGGAAATCGTAGAGTAGTCCTACTTGGGATCCGGTTAAGATTATGACTAGTTTGTCTAGGTAATCGTATATGTGGGCGAAAAGGCTGACAAGTTTGAAGGGTAAATCTCTCAGTTCTTGGGCTTCGTCGAAGGCTAAAATAACCTTTGAGTTGTTGTGTTCTGCCCAATTGTTTAATTCGTTCAGGAGGGAGGGTAAGGCGGTTTTTCCTCTTTTGTCCCATGATATCCTGACAGAATATCCTGAAACGGAAATTCCGTCAATTTTTTTTAACGCTTCGACAAATTTTGCGGTTCTTTTCCTGTTTTTACTGATAAAGGCGCCTATTTTATTGCCTACAAGTATTGCGAAGCTTCTTACGTTTATGTATCCTTCTAAGCTTATCATTTCTCTTGTGTCAATTATGATGCTTGGTGATTCGCATTCGTTTAGGAAAGTTCTTAGGACGCTTGATTTGCCGATTCTTCTGGGGCCTAGGAGAAGGATTATTCTGGATTTTTCTACTCCTTCCTTTAATTCAAGTAGTTCTCTCGAAATTGTATAGGTCGCTTTTTTTAGATTTAGGTTTTAAATCGAAATACATGGTTGCACCAGGGTTACTTGCTTGTATCGCTACAAGTATTTCTGTTAAGATATTTAAATCTGTAGTTATATTTTATTTTGATGTTTATCAGAGTTTTATTGTTGTTTTGTGATTGGTTTATGTTAACTTGAGGTTGAAAATTAGGCCTGTGGCTATGCTGAGTATTTTAGCTGCAAAAATAATGAAGCCAGAGTATTGAAGCTATTTCTTTTTTGGTCAAAGCTTCACCTTTTATTCATGTTGCAAAGATGGGACTTGCCCTAAGAATTGAGAGGGGAGTTAAGCAGTTTTTTTATATGTTCTTTTTAGCAGAGTTTCAACAACTTCTCTTTTCTCATATGCGAGATCTGTCAGGCTTTTCAGTAGCCCCCTTTTTGAAGCGTCCCATATTTCAAGTGCAACGAGTTCAGCGTTCACGTCGTATCCTAAGACAACATCGCTGTCTAGGAGCTTCTCGTTTTTTATAGCTCCTTCTTTAATCTTTATTGCTAAGATGTCTGCCTTTGGATCGTATTTTAGGATCAGATCCATCTTCCGCTCGCCCTCACATTTTTGTTATTTTGGCTAAAGGTTCTTCAGCCATTTTACTTTAATGTCTTTTATAGTTTTGAAGTGTTCATCGTCTGTTACCGCTATGCCTTTGGCGTGAATGATGGCTGTGGCAGCTATTATAGCGTCGGCTAAAGGAATTTTTGGTGTGTTCAGAGTTATTTTTCCGGCAAGTTCAGCTATGTCTTCTGTTACTGGAATTATTTTTATATTTGAGCCTTTAGCTGAGGCAATTCTTATTTTTATAGCGTCTGTTCCGAGTATTCTTCCCATGGTGTTGTAAAGTTCTGTGATGGTGATTGTTGATGAAGCTGCTTTAATTTGTCCTTTAGATATTTTTTGGATGACGCGTTTACTCCAATCGGCTATTTTTTTGTTTTCAGGATTGTAGTATGAAAAGTAAAATCTGGTGTCTAAGATGACTTTTAACGCCATTCCTCTCGTACTCGGTCTAGTGATTTTTTCAGTTCTTTTGTGTCATATTTTCCAGTGTCGATTCCAGCTTGTTCCTCTAGGCGCATGATGGGCCTGAGAAAGATGCCCCTTTCAGCATCTTCAATCAGCACTTTTGTTCCTTCGTTTATCCCATACTTCCTTCTATACTTCACTGGAATTGTAACCTGCCCTTTTCTTGTTACCGAAACCTCTTCCAACTCGGTCACCATAGTACTTTTTGTAAAATGTAGTACTTAAAGCTTATTGTACTACTAAAAGTTTCTGGATGGATTTTTCCATTTTAAGTTGTTCGCAATTCGTCCAGCTATTTATAGCGATCCTATTGATGATAAAAATGTATTCCATATTCCTGGTTTTGTGGTTACGCAGGCTGTCATGAGTTGGAAGACTAGGTCTGTTGCTACGCTGAGTATTTTAGCTGCAAAAATAATGAAGCCAGAGTATTGAAGCTATTTCTTTTTTAGCCAAAGCTTCACCTTTTATGGGGGCGTTGACGATATGGTTTTGGATGCATATATTTTAATTTGATTAGTTTTATGTTAGTGTAGGAAGAGGATTGGGTTGGTTGAAAGGGTTTTGGTTACTGGAGGAGCAGGTTTTATTGGTAGTCATTTAGTGGATGGGTTAGTGAGTGGGGGCTTTGATGTGGTTGTTTTGGATGATTTCTCTGGTGGTAGGCGTGAGAATTTGAGTGTGCATTTTGGTGGGTCTAATTTTTGTTTGGTTGAGGGTGATGTTAGAGTCAAGGCTGATGTTGAGAAGGCTTTGGATGTTGTTGATGCTTATCTGCGTGTTACCGAAAAGAGAAAAGGTTTATACGCGATGTTTACTATGAGTAGTTGATTAATATGCCTACTACGAAGGTAACCCGGAACTATCAGATAACAATCCCAGCCGATATAAGAGCTCGAACCAACGTTGAAAGAGGAGACGTCCTCGTGATGGAGTACCGCGAAGAAGAAGGCGTAATCAAGATCAGGGTACCAAGGAAAGGGAAGAGGAAGACCAGAAAACTCGGCAAACCCCTCGGCTTAGAGGACATCGAGCGGTCTATTGAGAGAGGGTCGAATGATTGTCTGCGGTCGTAGATACAAACGTTCTGATATTTGACACTTTTGAAGACAGCGAGTTCCACATAGAAGCCATGAAACTGCTTGATTCTCTAAAGAGGTGGATACTGCCATCAATCGTCTTCCACGAGTATGTATGGTTCATGAAAGGGGAGAAGCTGGACCTAAGCTTTTCTCGAGAGAAGGTGACAGAGTACTTAACACACGCGAAGACCAATCCTGTTCCCATACAAGTCGATGACATTCTCTTTTCCATCGAGAGAATCAAAGAATACCGGGACTACAACGACTTTCTGATTCTATCCGTGGCCAAGAGGATGGGACACGCCCTTCTAACTTTTGATGAAAGACTAAAGAAATACGCAAACCAACACGGAGTAAGGACGCTCTAAGCGTCCTTGGCACGCCGAAGCGTATTAGAAGTGGCGGGAATTCCTTGCGGAGCGTTGATGAATTAACCTGGGACGTAGATTTAGTTATGCGTGCACAGCTGAAATTTCGACATTTTGGACTTTCTACTCAGAAACTTTGCAAAAAGCTTCTGGCTTTAGTCGTATAGATGAAGCTGCCGTGGACACCGCCCTAAACTCTGGGGATATGAAGCTATGCTAGGCGGATCAACCGCCAGAGAATCTCCCGACTGTAGTCATGAAGGCTGTCAACAGAAAACTACATAATCTTCGTTTATTAAAAAGATTAGTTTGAAGGTGTTAAGTTTGGTTGATAGGGTTTTGGTTACTGGCGGTGCTGGTTTTATTGGTAGTCATTTAGTGGATGGGCTGTTGAGTGGGGGCTTTGATGTGGTTGTTTTGGATGATTTTTCTAGTGGTAGGCGTGAGAATTTGAGTGCGCATTTTGGTGAGCCTAATTTTTGTTTGGTTGAGGGTGATGTTAGAGATGAGGCTGATGTTAAGAAGGCTTTGGAAGGTGTGGATGTTGTTTTTCATCTTGCTGCAATTGTTAGTGTTGATTTTTCCGTGAAGAATCCGCTTCTGGTTAATGAAGTGAATGTTGGTGGGACTTTGAATGTTTTAAGAGAAAGCCTAAAGACTGGTGTTAAACGGTTTGTTTATGCCTCTTCCTGCGTAGTTTACGGCGAATCTGTTAATCTGCCTATCAATGAGGAGCATCCTACCAAGCCTATGTCTCCTTATGGCGTTTCGAAACTTGCCGCTGAGTATTATTGCAGGGTTTTTTATGAGGTTTATGGGCTTGAGACTGTTTGTTTGAGGTTTTTTAATGTTTACGGGTCTAGACAGGTGGTTGGTCCTTATAGTGGGGTGATAATGAAGTTCATTGATAGGTTGAAACATGGAGAGGAGCCTATTATTTATGGGGATGGAGAACAAACTAGAGATTTCGTTTTTGTTGGGGATGTTGTTGATGCTTGCATGTCTGCGATGCGTTGCAAAGACTGTGTTGGTGAAATGATTAATGTTGGTTCAGGTGTGGAGACATCAATTAATAGGCTTGCTGATGTTTTGATTGAGCTTTTTGTTTCGCGTGATGTTAAGCCTGTTTTTGCTGAGCCGAAGGCTGGTGATATTAGGCGAAGCTGTGCGGATTTGAGTAAGGCTGAAAGATTGCTTGGTTATAAGCCGGAAAAATCTTTAAGAGAGGGGTTAAGCCTACTTCTTAGGTGAGTTGAGGCAAAGCTGTTGTGAATTATGCCTAAATTGTCGATAGAGAGTTTAGGTTATCCCGGAGGGAATTGAAAAATGCGTGGTTGGCGTTGTGGCGTGGTGGTGAGTGCTCGTGATGAGGCAAATATGATTGGAGAATGTCTTAAGAGTTTGAGGGATCAAATTGCTAATTTGTTTTTGGTTGTGGTTGATGATGGTAGTGTGGATGGAACTGATGAGGTTGCTTCGAAGCATGCTGATATTGTTGTTATCAACAGAATGGAAAGGGAAAGTATAGCTTGATGTGATCATCCTGAGAGTTGTTCACGTAGTGTTAGATCCTATGAAGTATGTTAGAATCAGGAAAACTGCATATAGCATTAAGAAGTGCAGTGGTGTTGAGATTGAGTTTGATGTAATGGGTCCTAAGGTGATATTTGTTTGGCGTGGGAGTAGACTGGGTCGTTTATTCGTCGGAATTATTAATTACTTGGCTGTTATTTTGCAGATTATGTTTGAAGGCGGATGTTTTTCGGGTTGCAAGCTGTCCTGATATACTTGCTCTTCCTGTTGTTCTGAGGAGGAGGCGTTATGTTTTGGAGTATCGTTCTCCTTGGTCGCTTCAGGTTAAGCAAGAGTTTGGTGGCAGTAGTCCTTTGGTCAAGTTGAGTGCGATTGTTGAAAGTATCGCTTCGAAGTATGCTGAAGTTATTACGTTGACGACCAGTAAGCTTGTTATCTCGCGCTGCGCACATTTCACGCGTGCAATAAAAGAGTCTCTAGGAATTCGATCACTTCTAACACTTTTTTCGTACAATTCTGTTCCCAAGTCTTTGGTGTAGGTTTGGGGGCTTTGCCTTCT
>JAOZHM010000120.1 GCA_026014845.1 Candidatus Bathyarchaeota archaeon | reverse complement strand
GGCAAAGTTGTGAGAATGAATAATGACATGCCTAACACCTTGGAAAATAGGCGTAAATATGTGCAGTATATATCGCAGGAAATTAAACGTTTTAACCTTGCGCCGTTCAGTAGGGAAGCGTGCAAGGAAATTGTGGAAGAGGGAAGAAGGAGAAGCAACAAGAAAGATGCTTTATCAACGAAGTTTAGACCTTTGATTTCAATTATCAAGACGGCTGCAACGCTGGCGATGAATGAGGATTGTAAGGTTGTTGAAAGAATGTATGTTCGGGAAGCTATAGAAAACCACTGTAAGACAATTCAGAGGCAAATATTGGAACACGAAATAAGCGAGAGAGGTAAACTGTTGGAAATTAAGCCTGAAGGAGTTGAACCTGGGCAAATACATGGTTTAGCTGTTGTTAGAGATCCATACAGCGGAGAAATGACAGGCAGTGTCTTATGCGTTAAGGCTAACATGGCTAAGATAAGTGAGCTTCCAAGAAATTATTCGTTTAAAGGTTATTATAATGTGACTGGGGTGGCTAAAGGTCAGAATTTCATTTCGGATAGCATAGTAAAAGTTAGAAGCGTTATTCTGCAGAAATATGGGGTTGATATAGCGCAGGACTATTTGACGCATATTGATTTCGCTCAATCCTATGGTGTGGATGGTCCGTCGGCGGGTGTGACGATGGCTGTGTTGCTTTGTTCACTTATTGAGGGGAAGATGATAAGGCAGGATGTGGCTGTTACTGGAGAAATAAACCTTGGTGTTGGAGATTCTATTCAAATAACGGCTGTTGGTGGGGTTTACGAGAAGATTAAGGCTGCTGAGGCTTGGGGTTTCAAGAGAGTGGTTGTTCCTAAAAAGAATTATGAGCATTCGATTGATGTTAAAGATTATAAGATTAAGGTTGTGCCAGCAGCCACATTAGATGACTACTTAAGAGAATGTTTGGTTGAAAAGCCAACGCTCAAAATTCCACTTCAAACTTACAAACGCAAGAAACGTTAAGCGGGGATATTTCCGCATGGTCCCTCTTTTTTCGCGCGCGCTAGAAAGAATCTTATAAATGAAAGTAAATCTATTTGATTTCAAGGTTCCACTGACACGAAACATGGAAGTACTCCGGTGGAACCTTACGCAACAGAAAAAGGATGACAGAACATGCCAATAGTTGAGATAACAGGCCCAGCGTTGCCTCAGGACGCAAAAGATCGATTGGCGAAGAAAATCACGGAGATCATCGCTGAGGAAGAGAAAAAGGCGTTCAATGTCGACACGACAGGCATCACGGTAGTACTCTTCCGTGAGGTCGGCGTCCCAAGCATTTACCTTGGAACAAAACCACTCGCGAAGGTCTTGGAGACTCTTCCTAAAGCATAGCGTCAAACGTAATCAAGAAACCATATCCCCCCTTTTTTCAACCATGCGTTCGCTATGACATTACGCGCACTATTTGGCTCCAAATATCGGTGAATGTTGAAAAAAGTATAGGGGGTAGTCATTTTATGTGTTGGAAAGAAGTTTAAATTGCTTACTAGATTGCGTGATTTTCTAATATCGTTGGTGCACTGTGTTTGAGGACTTTTTTCTTTTGCCATTTGTCGCATTTCCACTAAACTGGTGTTCTCGTTGAATCTTTCAACCTGCAGAAAGGGCAGTGCTTCACTTTCTTCATCGGGATGCAGGCTTTGAAAAGATCGACGAGATCAAAGGCATTCATATCTTCAGAAGACCCACGAAATTGCGGTCTTACAAGATCCAGTTATATTTTTATAAGCATAGGTGACTCTAAGATTTCTAGGCTTGAAGGAAAACCAAGATGAAATTCGTTTCTAGAACTCTTTAGGATAGGAGAACATTAATGGTTAGGGATGTTGACAAGGCTGCAATTCGCAGATGGCGTAGAAGAGGCTTCTACAGCGAAGCAGTTCTGGTAAAGCTTCTGGAAAAAAATGGATACAACGCTGTTCGAATTCCAGTCAGCAACCCAAGCCTCAGTCCCCTACCAGACGTTATAGGCAGAAAAGACCTACACGTCTACGCTTTTGAAGTTAAAAATGCCAAGTACTACGCCTATTTCCCAAGAAAACAGGTTGAAAAACTTTTCAGATTCCTCAACGAACTAATCCCCAGACCAAACCAGTACAAGCATGCAGTGCTTGCAGCACACTTGGGCAAAAAATGGATTTTTAGACAAATACAATGGAACGATTGGGAGGAAGACAAG
>JAOZHM010000119.1 GCA_026014845.1 Candidatus Bathyarchaeota archaeon | reverse complement strand
CATGTGCGAACTTTCGAGTTCAGAGCCCCAGACCCATCAGCAAATACCTATCTGTTGTTGGCTGGAATTGCACTAGCCGTAGAATATGGATTAAAAAATCCCAAAAAGGCTATGAAAATTGCTGAAGACTTGAACGCTGAAAAAACGGTTAAGAGAAACAAAAAGCGTAAGGTTCTTCCACTATCTTGCAGTGAATCCGCAAAAAGTCTTAAGAGAGACAGGAATTACTACGAGGTAGACGGCATTTTTCCAAAAAGAGTGATAGATGGAATAATAAGCAAGCTGGAATCTTACAAAGATGGGAACTTACAGAAGAAAATGGCTAACAATCCAGAGAGAATTGAAGAATTGCTATTGCAATACCTAAATTGTGGCTGATGCGTTTATAGAATTCTTAGCGAGTAGATATTTCTTAACAGTTTACCCCGGCCTAACTGGTGCAAAAATCCTACTTTCAATGTTAGTGAAGTTCAAACAACACTAACACGGCAATTACAGTCTAGCATCCCAGAATCCACTCAGCAAACAGCAAAGGCTACAATCTGCGAAAGTGAAAAGCTTGCAGTGTTCGGAAACCAAAATCTATTTCCATATTTTTTTATCGTCTTTCTTGGCAACCCTGCGTTTAGGTCTATGGGCTAAGAGCCAAAGGATAATATCGTTGTATGTTTCACCTTTACGGCCTATACCTTTCAATTCGTCTACTGTAGAACGCTTAACTCTGATGCTTGTGTATCTATCTTCATCACTCATATCAACCACGCATAACTATTATGCATTATACTGCATATTTATGTTTTTCCAAAAGAACATCGTAGCCTCTTAGAAGAACCTACGAAAATCTATGGACTTAGCATAAAAACCACCAAAAAAACAGGACTAGACCATTTTTCACGAATTATCACAATTTCATCAAAAACTCTGAAAAATTGCAGAGACAAGAGAAAACTAATAAATGTATCAAATGAACGAAAACGTGAAGCTAGTCATTCATTCAAAAAAAACCTAACACATGCAACTGCACCTTTTTATTCGATGAAAAGCTGAATTTGGTTGATGCTTTTGTATACGCTTTGCATGCCATGTTCAATTTGCGAGGGATCTCACCAGCGTTTAGATGTCAAGATTTAACTGTTCAAAAACGGTTTTTCTTTCTTATTTTCCATGAGCGCACAAATGTTGTCTTGTTTACGTAGGCTAAACGGTTGATCTTTTCCTCTTGTTTAGGTGTGATCGTCACTGTTTGGTGAGTTTAGTGGTGCTCATATTACTTTCGGAAGGATGCTTCACCAGTGTTCACCAGACCTGCCGCGTATACGAAAGCATCAACACAGTTCCTTTTGTAACGCAATAGTAATGTGGAATTGGAAGTGTTTGAAACCGCGCTGTGTTCGTGTTGACTAGGAGATTGTGAAAAAGTTTTTCAAAGGCAGCAAGTATATAGATGAAATGACAGTGACAAAAGTGCTGGAGTAAAAAAGAATATGGCAGACTTTAAGGTTTTTAACACGAGATTTTCCTTTTCAACGAAAGGTGAAATAGACTTCACGGATCTAACAGACAAAGTTCATGAAGCAGTCTCTAAATCTGGTGTCAAAAATGGTTTGGTTCATGTTTTTGCTCCTCACGCCACAGGGGTTCTAATTTTGACGGAGAATGAATATGGCTTGTTGAGCGACATTAAGGTTTTTCTTGAAAAAGTAATTCCTAAGCATGGGCGTTACAGGCATCCTTCTAATGCTCACTCTCATTTGAGGTCAATGCTTTTGCCTCCAGACAAGACGCTGCCAGTGATTGATGGTCGTGTGGAATTTGGCACGTGGCAATCCCTGATCTTTGTGGAAACTGATGTTTATCCTAGAAAAAGAACAGTCATAATCCAAGTGCTAGGCACGTGATTCCGAGTTACATACCCATGATTTTTATTCCCGCTTTCTCTAATGTTTCAGCAGTCACTAAGCTCTTGTGAGCTGATTTTTTCTCTCATCTCTTCTAACCACTTTTCCAACCCTATCTCTTTTTGCCGGAGTATGTGCGCTCTGAATTTATCCCCACATTTATCCTTCTCATAATATTTTTCCAATTTCTCACATGGAAATTCGTCACAAAATGCACAGGTTAGAATCCCCTTTTTTTCTGTGCATTGTCGGATAGAACAGCTTGCACACCAAGGTTTGTGTATTGAACCGTGACACCCCAAACATCCAATGTCTTCAGGTTTAATGTCCATGTCAAATTGTTTGGAAAATTCTTCAGCAAGCGTCCTCTTCAGTTTCTCATCATCGTTAATATATGCCAAATAGTCAACACAGCCCCCAAAGTAACCACCACACACTGCAACCAACGCTTTTTCAGACTGCCTCACCTTAATCCGCCCTTTTCAAACCATATGGTACAAAGATAAAAACTTGTTCGCTTGTACGCGAAGGCTATTATTGTGCGGTTTCTCAATTGACATCACCCATTTTACGAGAGCTCACATGAATACATTTGAGCGAGTGCTTCGCCTTTTCCTTATGTTCCTGAGACCATTTTTGAGAATAAATTTAAAAGCTTCACGCCTTTTCTACCTCTACAGTTCGCTGAAGTTTTCGTTTTATTGTTAAAATCGGCATTTTCGAACTATCTCCGGTAGAAACACAGCCACATAATTCATGAAATAAGACCATATAACTTGCAATCGGACCAAAATGAGGTAATCAAAATAATTTTCATGTTTCTCTTTTTCTGCATGCATGTTTGTTACTTAACTCTATAGTCTTAAACAGATGAAACATTTTGTCTGTGCTTTTCTGATTTTTATGGTTTTATAAGGTTCGGTCAAGTTCGACTTTTCTCAAAAACACTCGTAAATCTAACAAGGGTAGTTATGGAACCAGAAGTTTCGAAGAAGGCAACGCCCTCCAGTATAGGGGCTCAGTGTTTTCGCGCTTTGATGAGGTTCATCCGCTAAACTTCAGAAAACGTAAATAAGCATCAACAGACATCTCTGAAAAAGTAGACGAAATCAGCAAAAAGTGGCCGAGGTGAGGTAGCATGGTAGCCTATAGGCTTGTGGAGCCTGGCGCCCGGGTTCAAATCCCGGCCTCGGCCCTCACGTTACAACTAAAAACTAATCGGTT
>JAOZHM010000118.1 GCA_026014845.1 Candidatus Bathyarchaeota archaeon | reverse complement strand
TGAGGAGAACCAAAGAGAATTATGAGTCAAACGCCTTAACTAGGCAAGCTTATCTTAACAACAAGAAACGGTTTGAACCTGTTGACTTGGATGACTTGAAAAAGAGGCATCCACAACTCAAAATAGTGCACTTAACAGTCGACACGGAGTATGATCCTCCTGAGGATTGGTATATGATCGGGATGGAAAAAAGGTAGTTGGACCCCGTTTCATCATGATAATAGATTTGCATATTCATTCAAAAAGTTGTTCTGATGGAAACTTGACTGTTGAAGAACTTGTTAAGGAAGCTAAGATCAGAAATATTGGGTTAATATCGATTACAGATCACGACTCGATTGGCTGTCAAGGGAAAGCCATGGCTTTGGCAAGGAAAAATGGGATCCGTTATGTTTCTGGAGTTGAATTGAATGTAACCTTCTCGCACCCCAGATATCACAGGAGTAAACCAACTTCGTTGGATTTCTTGGGTTATCAATTTGATGTAAAGAATGAGGAGTTAAAGAACAAACTTCAAAAAATTGGGAAATATCGAGATGAAAGAGCTGCAAAGATCTTGGATAAGATTAATGCAGAATTTGAAAAAGAAGGAATTGAAAAGTTAACGAAGAACGATTTGAGGAAAATTCGAGATAGTGTTGATGGAGTGCTTGGAAGGCCTCACATAGCGGACTATTTGGTGAGAAAGGGAATTGTTAGAACCAAACAAGAAGCTTTTGATAAGTATCTTGTGAAATGCAATGTTCCCAAATATCCTCTCTACATTAAAGAGGCATCGAGACTGGTGAAAGATGCTGGAGGAATAATAGTCTTAGCTCATCCTAACGATCCTCATGGAACCTCACTTGCGGAGCTGACCAAATCGCTCCACAAACAGACAGAGATAATCGAAGAGTCGATTTTGAGCTATATTGATGGCGTCGAGTGTTGGCACTCCAGAAACGACGCCGTAACAACGAATCATTACATAAAGTTTGCAAAAAAACATGGACTAATCCTGACTGGGGGAAGCGATTGCCATCAAAAGCCGATCCTCATTGGGACGGTGAAAGTCCCCGAATATGTAGTTGAACAATTCAACTTTAAGTAAACTTTTACTGATTAAAGAATCTTCGCGTAGGTGGAGGCTAGTTTGAAGTATGCCTTTGCCTCTTTCACTGCTGTACTCTTTTCCTCACTACCTACGTTGGGGTCTTTAAGTTTGAAACTGATGACTTTTCCTCGCACGTAGGCTCGGTAGCATTTGTAGAAAGGAAGAAGTTCCGTCAACTCTTGGTCTCCAGAATATTTGATATACTTTTTAACGAAGAAGTTAGACAGATCAGCACGTTCTTTGAAGTCTAAGTCCATGGCTAAAAAGGCAATGTCAGAGACAACGTCAGAATACCTAAATCTTTCGTTGAACTCTATCGCATCAAAAATGTAAATTCGGTCCGTAACAAAGATGTTTCCCGAATGGATGTCTCCATGACAATCTCTGACTCGACCCTCCGCCACCCTCCTCTCAAAAAAGGACACGTTTCTCTTCATGAAATCGCCGATTCTTTCACGGATTAATTTGAAACTCTCTATGCCTATCGTTTTGCCAACAAACTCCCGAGTCTGCTCGAAATTTTCCTTCCAATTAGTTTCTATGATCGCTAAGGAGCCAAACTCGCTTATCCTCTTATTCGTTTCCGCCTTTGAATGGAATTCCGCGATTATCTCTGCTATTCTGTCAATAAGTTTGCTATTCACCTTGTTCTCTTCGAGGAGCTTGTTCATCATCTTTTCTTGAGGCATCCTCTTCATCTTCACAGCATATTCAACGGTTTCTCCTTCGCCTTTTATCTTGATAACGTTTGATCTGTTGATGGGAACAACCTCGAGATACATGTCTCTGCACAGTCGCCTGTTGAGCTCTAACTCTTTTTCGCAGAAAAAACGTCTCTTTTCGAGGGTTGTGAAGTCTAGGAATCCGAGGTCCACAGCCTTCTTCACCTTGTAGACAAAGTTTTTGGTTAGAAAAACAAAGGATATGTGGGTTTGGATTAATTCAATTTGATCTGCTTCTTCGTCATAAGCTTCAGGTTTCATTAGAGCTTCCACGACTTGCTTCTGCACCGTCGAGCCCTCTCCAAGCATGCTACTCTCATTCCTAGTTGAACGTATCCAGCGCATGTTTATTTATTTTGACTTCATAAATCAAATAAGCCTATCTTTTCAACCGAATTCAGGATGCTTAATGAAAAGAATTATTCGTAGGAAAAAGTCTGGTTACGCCTTAGGCTTCACACTCTGTTTTATCGGACTGATTGTGCTGTTTGCAGTGTTATGGAAAGCGTGGCCCAACGTGTCCAATTCGCCTGATGTGTTCTCAGCTTTGGGGTCATATCTCTTGACAACACAGTTTGACTTTGGCGTCGGTGTTGGTTTGAAACTGATTGACTTGACCATCATAGGGGTAGCTGTATTGGCTTTAGGAATTTTCGTTCTAGCGTTAAGCCGACAAATCTTCTCGGTTTCTGCTGGAGAAAATGTTTTGTTGAAATGCCCTTACTGCAAAAACCATTGGAAGGCAAGCCGGGCAAGCGGATATGCTGAATGTCCCAACTGTCGCCAATTCGTCCAACCGACAGTAAAGAAAAATGGAAAATAAAGTTGGAAAAGTTTTAAACCCTATCTTCCCAGCAATGGCTTGTTCAGGTGTACATCGTTGAAGAAGATTCTTTTCGTGTGCACGGGCAACTCCTTCAGAAGCGCAGTAGCTGAGGCTCTACTCAAAAAGATTCGAGGCGACATTCACGTGGAGTCAACGGGAACCCAACCCGCCAGCAAAATCGCTTCCAACGCAAAAAGATTGTTGGAAGAAGAAGGGGCACTGGAAAATTTGAAGGAAGGACCGGAGGGAATTGAACAGAAAAACTTGGAGGAATACGATTTGATAGTGGTTATGAAGGAACACCATAAGAACGAAATTCTCCAACGACACCCTCAAGTTAAAGGTAAGATACTGGTTTGGGACATTGACGACTCCATCTACCTGCCGGCTGGTTCAGATCGTGAAGTGTTGCAGGAAATAAAGAGGCGAGTAGAAGAACTAGCTGAATCTATCTAAACGTACATTTGATTCAGCTTTTGTTCCTTCGCTACCGTGAACAATAAATACTCAATACTCACTGGGCTACATGACATTTCGGCTCCACACCTTTTACATTTAATTCGTATTAATATGGGCGTAACCCTCTCCATACCGTGGCCTAGCCCAGATATGGTTGGGGCCGCGTGGACAACTTCCACCCTTCTTGTCTCTCCCAACTCAAACCGTCCAGATTTCAAATAAGAGAGGTAAGTGATTTTCTGTTTGTGCCCACACGTTTTGCACACTAACGCATGCGAAGTAGCTAGCAAAGGATTACCGTTGAAAACTCCCTTCTTCGCTTTATTCACAATCTCCTCTTTAGGATCATGTCGAAGGGCTTTTGGCTTGAACTTCCTTTCCATTTCATACAACCCTTAACCCGCACGCAAATACTCCGTAATTTTCTTCTGAAACAACGCATCTTGCAACAATTTGCTACTTTCCACCCATCGTTTTAGCGGAATACGAAACTGGCTGGCAATTCTGGCTAACGCTTCCTCTAATGTGTTGTATTTTAGGGGAACCTGCCTAACGGCGTTTCTGACGTTTTCTCGCACTTGTCTGTACGGCTTAGTAATTTCTTATCTTGTGTTGTAAGAGTTCTTTTCATGTTTATATTCTCCTGTTTAGTGTGTTTAAATTGCCGTGAAGAATTTTTTGATGTTGTTTTTTCTGTCATTTTATCGCTTCCCTGTATTGTTTTAGTGCTTCTCTTCAATGTTTACGGAGTTCTTCTACGTGTTTGGTTTTTTGGTTGCATGCATGCATAGGTATCCTATGACATATGAATGTTCTGATGTTGTTGTTCTACAGTTATAGTTTATTACAAGTGTTTTTCTACTGTGTGGTGCTAATGAGTGCTTGGTTTCCTTTCTCTC
>JAOZHM010000117.1 GCA_026014845.1 Candidatus Bathyarchaeota archaeon | reverse complement strand
GCGCTGTCCGTGTTGTCTTGGTCTTCTTAGAACAAAGACTATGGTCCTCAAAGTTCTCTAATTTTTTTAGTTTTCACATGAATATTCGGTGTTTCAACTTATAGTTAAGGCTTCTAGATTCCTTGGGTAATACGTAATTATCTCTGCGCTATCCTCAGTTATCAAAACAGTGTCGGAGTGGCGAAATCCTGCAAATCCAGCTTCGTAAATGCCTGGTTCACAGCTCACAACCATTCCAGTGCGTAAAGGCTCTTCGTTACCTATGTCTAGCCATGGAGGTTCATGTCCTTCCAACCCCAAGCCATGTCCAGTGTGATGCTTTACCAAATGCTTCAAGCCAGCCTTCTTAAACACTTTGATTGTTGCTTTGTCAATGTCGCTACATTTGGCTGCCGGCTTAAACGTTTCGAATGCGGCTTCTTGAGCTTTAACCATCACGTTGAAATAGCGTTTCTGCTTAGGTGTTGGTGTCCCGACGATCATTGTTCTTTCCAGTTCACAACTGTAGCCGCCTACGTCTGCGCCAGCACCCGTAACGACAACATCGCCTTTTCTAATCATGCGCTTCGTCGCAATAGAATGCGGTATGGCGCTCATTTCACCTATTTGACCTCTGAAGCCAGCGCCTACTGGAGAACTTCTACGCATGGGTTCATAATCGGGTCCAAGAGCTTTCTTCATGATAATAGATGCTTCGTAAGAAGCAGTTAACGCAACCTCAACATCCCACAAGCCCTCAGCTGTATACTCTTGCAGCAGGCTATGTGCTAGATTTGCCCATTTGGCACTCTCTTCCATTAGCCTAATTTCCTCTTCAGATTTGATGAGACGCATGGAAGGCACGAAATCCTTCACGTCCACAAACTTTGCTTCACGCAACTTTTTCGTGATCGGTGGACCTTTATAACCCCATCTTCCAGAAGCTCCAGCCTTGTTGTCGGTGCCTATGCGTTTTTTAGCCAGCTTCATCTCCTTCAAGAACTCAGCGAAATGCTCAATTGGATGCTTTTCCCCGGGATAATCCACGTAAGTCTTCACATCTTCAATAATTCTAGTCTTTAACGGGACATGGTCTTCTTCTAGAAGCGGACCTATAAAGGTGATTTTGCCGTCAACTGGTATGATTAATGCTGCTGGTCGCTCAGTGGAAATGAATGAGTAACCTGTTAGGTAGAACATGCTTGTACCGTTTGTCAGGTATAATGCATCAAGCTTCCGCCTCCTCAAGTACTTTCTAACCTTTTCTATGCGACCTTTATGTTCAGCTTCACTTATCGAAAATCTCATTATCGCATTCCTCTAGAGATTTTGTTAAACAATTATAACAGAAAACAAATAAATGCTTTTCATTGCAAAGAAAGAACTTTGGGATGCTATTATGGAACATTTTTGCATTCGCCCATTTAAACATGAAGATATCGATTTTGCATACAAATTGAACGTGATGGAGCAATGGGACGACACAAGAAATGACATTAAACGCGTGTTCGATTATGAACCCAATGGCTGTTTCATCGCAGAGATAAATGGTAAACCTGTGGGCCATGTTTTCTCCATCAGTTATGGAAGACTCGGATGGACAGGATTGCTGATTGTTAAGGCTGAGTATCGAAGGAGAGGCATAGGCACTCTTTTAACAAAAACAGCGATGAATTATCTATTAAGCTGTAAAGTAGAAACAATAAAGCTGGAAGCAGTGTCTGCAATAGCAGATTTGTATCGAAAACTGGGATTTGTTGATGAATACGACTCTTTAAGGTTCACAGGAGCCAGTGAAGAAATCACGTCATTACCAAATTGTTCCTTAAATCCTTTGAAAAGAGAAGGAATAACGCAACTTGCAGAATTCGATGCCGAATATTTTGGTGCAAACAGAACCAAAGTCTTACACAGACTCTATCAAGAGAATCCTCAGCTCTGCTTTGTTTCACGCATGGACTCTAGAATTGCTGGCTACATCATGTTTCGCAAAACAAAAAGCGGATATAGGGTAGGACCTTGGGTATGTAACCCTGAAAGCCCTCAAGTTGCGCGCGGACTTTTAATGGAATGCATGGAGACAACAGGACAGAACGTGAAGCTTTATGTGGGTGTTCCAGCTATGATTAAAGCAGCCGCTAAAATTTTACAAGATTTTGATTTTAAGCAATATTCCAAGAGTATTCGTATGTATTTTGGAGAGAAGCTTGAAACTGAACGTGTAGATGGTGTATTTGCTATTGGTGGTCCAGAAAAGGGTTAGATCAGGCTTTCGGCTTTGTTGCCTTGCGTGCAAAAGTTATGTATCCAGTGTGCCCAGTCATCAAAGTGTGAGGGCGCGTTCTTCCTCTTTCAGTTTGCATTCCACGCATTAAGCATTCAATGGTT
>JAOZHM010000116.1 GCA_026014845.1 Candidatus Bathyarchaeota archaeon | reverse complement strand
GAAACTGAAGAAGGTGCTATTGGCAAGCCTGTTGAAAAAGAACTAAACGACCCGTTTCTAATGCTGGGAAACGTAGAAGAAATACAGAAACACTTCACCAAAGCGAGCGAAGAAGACTTTGCAAAATTGGGCTATGAAAACCAGCAAGGATTTGTAGACAGAGCAGAAGAATTGTTCAATCAGTTTTTCAAAAAAGAAGGAGTGCATGGGCATCGAACTTTAAGCGGAGACCGAGGATTCATTTTTGCTTTTCAGAATCAAACCGGCAAATTGGACATTCTTGTCGCTAAAGGTTCCAAACTGGTTTACAAGGCGATGGACATAGTCTTTGTGTCAAATGAAAACAAAGTAGTTCTGAAAAGTCCAAGCGAAGTGGTTTGCACGAGTAATGGAAAATCGGTCATTATCAAGAAATAGTAACTTGTTGCAGAATCGCCATTTAATCTTTCAAATTTTTTCTATTTTAGAAAGTCATAGAGTTAGAAATCTATTTTGGCCTTAGGTCGGCTCCACATTCTGGGCAGAACTTTGAACTCACTGGAATACGAGCTTGACATTTAGGGCAGATTAGGACAACTGGTTTCTGCACTGGTCTGGAAATTGGAACGAAAGCGACAACAATTCCGTAGATCACCTGTAAACCTTCAAGATAAATATGATGATATTCTACGACAAAAAGTTTGCGCTACATTGTACGATAAATAGGTCGGAATGTATTAGACATTACGCGCTCCCAGGGTTTTTCTTGTTTTCGCAAGTTTAATGTATTTAGGCGATAGATTATTGCACAGGTAGACCCTATCACTTGCTTTGTAAAATCTCACACCATTGTGTCTTGCTGCTTCAGCATTTATTTCCAAGATGACTGGTTTTCGAGTTTTTCTTAATCCTACTTCTTTTGCTATCTTAGTAGTTGGGGACGAATGTACCCACTTTCTTTTCATCGGTTTAAGACCCACTTTCAGAATCTTAGAGGCTGCATCCCACGTTGTTCCGTGATAAAGAATCTTAACAGTTTTGTCTTCTTCCAGTTCGAGTTGAATGGGAATTGTGTGACCGTACAAGGCTCTGATTTTGTCCTCGACAATTTCGAATCGTTTTCTCTCGCTTTTCTCAACGATATCAATAATGAATTTCTTGTCAATTTGAAAACGTTCTTTGACTTTCTCTAAAAACTCCTCTAGACTGACAAAACCGTGTCTGTTAATTTTCAAGTTTTCAGGGTTATGCCTGAGGAGATAACTCATGTACCTGCTGACTTTGACCTTCAACTCGTGTTCCATAGGAACGCTCACTCTAGATGCGATTATTTGTTCCTGTATCTGAGATTTTCTGGTGTGTTCTAGTTTCTAAGTATTTATGAAGTTTGACTTCGGAACTGGGCTGAAGAGTCCATGAGAAAGATAGAGCTGGCGAATTGGAAGGGATTTGAACCTACCACATGCGCTCTCTCTCTACTCTTTTATGAAGATAACTAATAGCCAAAAGATAGAAATAATCGTCAGCATGAATCTTTTGCGTGTAAAGGGCTAGAAGAGTCAAGAGCTATTAAGTTGGGGTATAATTGCGGGGTTGCCCTAGCCTGGTAGGGGGCAGGCCTGCTAAGCCTGTGGTCCTTCGGGCCGCGCGGGTTCAAATCCCGCACCCCGCGCCAATTCCGCGTATTGCCCAATTTTTTTACGAATAGGCGATACCCCCCTCTATTTTTGGTGTTTGTGTTTGGAAGAGCATAAACAAGGCGATTATGCGACTACGCGGACAAGATTGGCTTGATAAGGTTTATAGGGGTAGCAACTCGTCTAACAGGAGATATTCTGCGGAGATGGCTTTGAAGGTCTTTGATGGAGTTTTTGGCGAACTTGTTGAGGTTCTCATTGATAGGGTTAAGAACGGCGAGGCACCGGACAAGGATAAGTGGAAGGAAGAAGTAGAATTAGAGGCTACTAGGGCCTTAGCGCGCGCATGGGTCAAATCAGCAATTGATAAAGTATCTCTTCCTTTTCAAGTGCCTTGGCAAGTTCTATCTTCTTCGCTGTAAAGAAGTTGTTGGTCAGTGCATATTCTAATCCATACTTTCTGTATACCCAATCTGCGTAATGATAGTTCATTTTGTCGATCAGCACATAATCTACTTTCTCGCTTAGCAATGTCACTAAGCCTTCAGCTTCTGGGAGTAATGGTGCTATCATTGCGTAGGTTTTAAGACCTGCAGAATGTAGTTTCTCCAATGTTTCAATCCTTTCTTCAATAGCTGGTGAGTTAGGTTCGAAAATTTTCCGGATGTTATCGTCAGCCGTGGTAATTGTAAGTCCCACTTCAATGTCATTGAATGTTCCCAGCAATTCCAGATCTCGCTTTACCAGAGGAGACTTTGTTTGAATCGTGACGGACCAACCATGTTCTGACAGAATTTCGAGGCATCTCCTGGTCAGTTCATGGTTCTTTTCAATTGGCTGATAAGGATCGCACACTCCACTTATCCAAACTCTACCAGATCTTTTCT
>JAOZHM010000115.1 GCA_026014845.1 Candidatus Bathyarchaeota archaeon | reverse complement strand
TATCTATTTTGACAAACCGTTTGAAATCGGCGACTTTATCGTTGTAGGTGACTATTCAGGAACTGTAAAGCAAGTAGGGATAAAATCTACGAGATTGCAGCTGTTGCAGGGCGAGGAACTGGTTATATCAAATAAGGAGCTTACGACAGCCAGCGTGAGAAACTTTAAGAAGCTGAAAAAACGGAGAATAATATTTACCTTAGGTGTAACCTATGACACACCACTCAAAAAACTCCAAAAAATTCCTGAAATGATATCAAAGATAATAGAAAAGATGGAACTAGCTGAGTTAGATAGAGTGCATTTCAAAAAGATTGGAGATTTCAGTCTTAACTTCGAGGTAGTGTACTACCTGAAAGTAGGAGACTACGTTAAGTACATGGACACGCAGCAAGAGATTAACTTCGCTATAATAGAAGCTTTCGAGAAGGAAGGCATAGAAATGGCGTTCCCAACACAGACGATTTTCTTAAACAAGAAGCCCCAGTAAATACAATACGCACGTCTTCCTATTTCTATGGTTTTGAAAAATCTTCGGAGCACTTACATTTTATAGATTCGATAACTATTGATTGCGGCCTCGCTAAGACTTCTCTAAGCGGGGGATATTTCTGTAATCCTTTCCGTGTAGGTCTTGGCTCGACAAGCCTTACCACAAATAACTTACTCTTATAGAGTGCATCCAAATAGTCCGTCAACGTTCTGTGGAAAGATGTAGTTGTGAAAGGCTTTACAAGTCTCTCCATTTTCCATTGAACAGGATACTTGACTACTCCAAAATATCTTCTCGCCGCGCTTGTTCTCTTTCCATCAACAATTATCGTTTCGAAACACGGATGAGGAACTGAAAAAACAAATCGACCCCAATTCCTCAAAACCCTTGCCACTTCAGATATTGCCCCCTCAAAATTTTCGATGTCTTGAAGAGACATAAAACAAGTTACGAGGTCAAAATGGTTGCTCGAAAACTCTTTTAGTTCAGTGGCGTCCAAAACATAGTAGCATATACCCCGCTTCTCTTTTGCTTCTTCTCGTTTTGCTAGTTCTATCAGTTTTTCTGAGAAGTCTATCCCAGTTACTTTGGCGCCTTTTCTCGCTAGGATCCTTGTGTTGTATCCCTCTCCACACGCCAAGTCCAGTACAAGGCGATCTCTCACATCTCCTATTAATCTAAAGGTCGCAGGATTGTTAAGCTCATCTCTGTAGTAATCCTTACCTTTCCTCACAAAATCCACCCAAGATTCCGCAGCATCATTCCATTCTTTCTTTATGCCGTCTTTCTTATGCAAAAACTATCCCTCATTCTCTTCGCGCACATAACTAAGTAACCACTTATTTTAAAAAATAACTTCGTGCACGTGTTTCACAATGAAAAGATTCTTTAATCAAAAAAGGAGAAGGTGTGCAAGAGTTGATGGGATGTTACAGGCCAGATGTGCAGAAGAAGCAGAGTATGAAGAGATCTTCACGATGACGCAAGAAGCTTTCAGAAAGGCTGCAGGTGGACGTTCAACAGGTGAACTTGAACGCAATATAGTTGAAGCTACAGTTACTGCTGATCCAAGCTTTCGCAAAGGAGACTTGAGAATCGTTGAAGCAGAAGGCAAAATCGTCAGCATGATGCTTATCATAAGGCGTCAAGTACGAATCGGCAGGGCATTAGTTAACAACGCTATAGTTTCTCCAGTTGCGACTCGTGTAAGCCATGAAAAGAAAGGTTACTGCAGCTTAGCCATGCGAAACGCGATAAACTACATGAAACAGCAAAAATTCGACATCACAACTCTCTGGGGACACCCATGGCTATACACTCATTATGGATATTCGCCAGCCATGGTAAGTCCAAGCGTGGCAATAAAGCCGGAAAGGTGCCACCCAACTGAAGTTAATGACACGTTTACGATGCGGCCTTATGAGAAAACACAAGCAAAAGCAGTCACGGAAATATATCACAAAGACACCATCAACCAAGTACTGACAGAAATAAGAAACCCAGAACCATTCGAAT
>JAOZHM010000114.1 GCA_026014845.1 Candidatus Bathyarchaeota archaeon | reverse complement strand
TATATTCTAATTACTTCATCCCGCATCCATTCAGATTTCACAATCACTTTCTTTGCTTCGTACAAACCTAGCCACTCTATGCTGTTGATAGCCATGTTGAAGGGGTAGTTTGCACCATGAGAGCGGTGCTCTTCTAGGCTTTCAACAGAATAAACAAAGGGCACGTTAAACGCTTTTTTTAGAGTAACCGCGGCATGTATGAAATGCCAGTCATATGCGTCTATCAGGTTTATTCGTTTATTCACTTTGTAATAGATGTTAGCCGCTGCTCTCTCAACCTCTTGGTTCAGGGTTAAAACCCACGTGAGGACACCGATGTGCGTTCGAACAGGATTCGTAACTCTGTAAGTTTTGACGCCTTCCGGTTCTTCATGTTGTCCTGTTAAAAAGTCATGATATGTAACCACATAGGTTTCCACATCTTTTTTGACAAGCTGCACTGCAAGTTCTTTCACATAATTCGCAAGTTGCCCAACTATCCTCGGGGGGAATTCCCAAGACAAAATAATGACGCGCATCACTTTCCCACTACGTGAAGAGTGCACAGACCTTGATTATTCCCCTTCCCGTCAAATAATAACGTTTTTTTCCCTCGTTATCCGTGAACCTTTCTGCGTAGCCCTCCAGACCATAATTGTCAAGGATTCGTTCCACCTCGTTTATGTCAAGCTGCATGACTTGTGCAAGTTCTTCGCTTCTTCTGGCTAGGTCTGGAGCCGTTGCACATAGATTATGTAATGTTTGCAAGATTTTTTCGGAGATTGGAAGTTCCTCTCTCAACATATTCACCTTAAAGCGCGCGCGCTACATAGTTTAGACAGATTTTCTTATAAACACAACGCAGAGCATTTAAAAGTATTTATGAAATTTTAGGGTTGCATCAGCTGTTTTCTATTGTAAGAAATCTTGTGAATTCCTAACAGATGATACTAACCACTGAAGCTAAGGAGTTTCTCACTGTAACAGACTTGTGTTCCCTGCTTTGTAATGTTGTCTACCATCAATGGGTGATTCTGCATTATTTAGGCTACCTAGAGTGTGAAAAAGTGAGTTTTGAGAATGCCTATTCAATTGAAGCTTCTTCCATTTTCTCTACATGCCTGATGTCAGTAAAAAACCATGACACTGTTAATACTAATACCCCTAATCCAGCGCACCCTAGGAAAAGATTGGCTGCTCTTGTGAATTCCACTATTACTCCTGAAAGAATCATGCCGACGGGTGTTGCAGCAGAAGCCAGCGCCATAGTAACTGAATTCACTCTACCCTGCATTTTCATAGGAACAACGGTTTGAATTATTGTCTGAATTGACACGTTGGCTATTGGAACACAAAAAGCCATAATTAATCCACCTAACGCCATAAACCAAAATAGCCCTGTGGGAGTAAGAGCTACAAGAGCGTATCCTAGGAAAATGATGTATATAGAAGACATGATTGCAACCATTTTCTTTTTGAAACCTTTCATCACTGACATCAACAATCCCCCAGCAAGAATCCCTCCTTGGAAAAACGCCAGGACAATTGCCAAATCTGGGGCTCCTCCCAAATGATCAAATTTTACGTAATAAGGAAGCAGAGTGGACAAGGGTGTAAGCAAGAAATTCAACACAGTTGCCAATATTAGTAAGGGTAGAAAACCTCTTCCATTCTTGATAAATGCCAGACCTTCCCCTAAATCCTTGCTAAAAGAGGATTTATCTTGTTTCTTTCTCACAGAGGGTATTGTAATCAGCAAGAGAGGTATCACTGCCACTATAAAAGTGACAGCATCAATCCAAAGAATTTGACTGATTTTCCAGAACGCCAACAAGAGAGCTGCAACAACTGGTCCGATCAAAGTGACGGCACCAGTAAAAAGATAATTCAAGCCATTCATACGGCTTAGTCTAGCCTTAGGAACCATCAATGGAACAATAGCTGATACTGCGGGACGATGAAAGGCTTGAAAAATACCTCGAACAGTAAGCAACACTAAAACCTGCCAAATCGAAACACTACTCAACCAAAACAGGAAGATGAGCACTACAGTGACTAGAGCTTGTAAAAAGTCTGCAATACCAATCAATGCCTTACGGTTCCATCTGTCTACAAGCACACCAGCAAAAGGAGTCAAAATCACCATAGGTACAAGACCCAAAAACGAAGCAACTGATAAGTACAAAGCACTTCCCGTCTCTAAAGTTATCCACCAAATTATTACAAACTGCGCGATAGATGACCCTAGCAACGAAACTAGTTGTCCCGACCAGAAGAACAGATAACTTCTAAACGTTACTTGACCAGCTTGAATTTCCATACACCTCCACTTTTCTATTCTTCCCCAAGAACCCTAGAACTGCACACTTTAGTTTAATATTCTGGAAAAAAGTGCTCAGTTTAATGGTCACAGTTAGCAGACCGCTCTAAAAGTATTTGGTTGCTTGCAGTTGTTGGCTTAATTTTTCGAGTCTTTCTTTTGCGACTTTAGCTATTGATTTTCTCAGCTTCTCTCCCTTCTGCTTTGAAAGTCTCACTTTCTTCAGTTGTTTCGCGAATTCGTTGTCAAGGAGTGAAACTGTTGCCCATTTTTCGAAGTCTCTGCGGCGATTGTGAAACTCTACGGATTCTATGCTAGCCTCTTGGAGAGCTTTTACAAATCCTTTCAGGCTCCACGCCATTGTTCCTGTATAATGTTTTTCTCCCATACTTGTGTAGAATAGGAACGGTTCGTTTGCAGCTATTGATGCTAGTCTTATTCTGTTTTCAAAGTCTAATATTGCTGATTCGGCTGTGACATGAGCATCTATTGGGGTTCTGAAATGACTGAAATAGGAATGAACTTCGCCTGGTCCACCGCCGGCCGTGAACATGTAATAAAGATGGTCGCTTGTTTGGAAGTATCTCCATATCCTCAAAAACTCTTTATCCTCTGTTTCTTTCACAACAGGTTCAAGCCTTCTCACAGACGTATAATAAGCCCACTGCATCGTATTTCCAAGCCAGCAACTCGCATCCCTTTCCAAATCAGCCCAAGAAACAGTTCCGCCAAGCTCAGGCACATCAATCTCTCCAACTGGAGCGTACTTTTCTATAACCTCTGAAGGCGTAGCCATGTGGAGATGCCACCATCTCAAAATATCCCCTGGCAAATGCTTTAGAAACTCGTGTATGCCAGTTTGAGGCCAGTGATGTTCGCCGAAAGTTTCGTAGTCCGGGAAGATGCTGATACATTGGCCTCGTGTTGCTGCCAGCCAACTCGAATATTTGTCTGCCGTCAATGGCCACTCACTCCACCATCTTGCTGAAAATCTGAAACCTATGTCATCTGTCAACTTGTAATTCCGCAGCAATATCTTGATTTTCTTACAGCCCTTCGGTGTGTAAAGATAGTTTGGTGATTTTCCATGCAATATTCTTTCTACACCCTCTGTGAAAATTCCTTTATAGCCCATTTTTTCGACGGTTTTTGCTATGGCGTTGTTGTAGAGTAGCTCAGTGTTTTCGAAAACTTTAGGCGTGTAGCCCAGTAAATCCTTCATTGTTTGATTGTACATTTTCACTTGTTCGATGAACTCGGTTCTTTCAGGGTAGAGGCTTGCCAGAGAATGATAATAGGTTTGGCTTAGAAATTCCACACAGCCAGTTTCAGCAAGTTGTTTGAAGGATTCCAAAAGGTCCTTGTTAAACATTTCACACTGTTCCAAGAAAATCCCGGAAATGCTGAACGAAACTTTAACCTTTTTTCTCTCTTTCTTTTGTTTGTCGATTAGGTCAAGCAATATATCGTTTGATGGGAAATAACACTTTTTGCATGCTCTCTCAAAAACTTCTCTGTTTACTACATGATCGAAATAGTAGTTGAAGAGTTCCTTCTTTTTCACGCGTTTTAAAAATTTGTTTTCCCAAAAGAAATTTCGCCCTATCCTGTGTGGTTGGTGAACCTCGAATACAAACACGATGTCCGTCAATACATTAGCCTCTGATTATGTCTTTATCAGTTTGACATTTATTTCTGATTTGCTATTCCAAAATGCAACATTGCCAAGTTTACGTTGGATTCTGATGCTGAATTCATAATTCATTTATCCTCTACACCCGCTTCTCTCTTAACAACAAAGGTGAAAGGTGTGTCAATCAAAAAAATCAGCGTTGAGAACAAGCAAGAATTAGAGCAGATGATAACGAAGCAAATAGACCAGATCGAAAAAGGATTAACCATAGTTTGCAGTCATGTCCCGATAAATGACAAGACAACACTAGATATTCTGTGCCACGACAATAATGGACAACTCGTAATACTACAACTGAATGTCAATGAAGACGACAACATGCTGTTACGAGGAATACAAAGCATAGACTATGTTGACAAGTTCAAGTCATTTTTGAAAGCCACCTACGACAAATATAAAATCAACGAAAAAAAGAAGCCACGATTGATTCTAGTTGCACCAAGCTTCTCAGAAACCCTGTGCCACGCAGTTGAGTATATGCAAGGAGTAAACATTGACCTGTACGGGTGGGAATACTTGAAGCCCTCGCCATGGAAACCCATTTTTGCTTGGAAGCCGCCAGAGAAGCCGAAGGAAGAAAAGGAAACAAAACTAGAAAAGAAAGAAGAACCTAACCCAGAGAGGAAAAAAGAACCGCCGAAGAGGAAGATGAGGCTATTCTAGGGTTATTTCACAACGCTGTAGCTCGCACAATCGAGAATGCTATTCGTAAAGTAAATTAGCGAGGTGTGTAGTTGAGGATAGGTTTCTTTGTTTGGGAGTACCCCCCTGCTCTTGTTTGTGGTTTAGGCACCTACGCAGAGTATATAACTCGTGAATTCGTTTCCATGGGTAATGACGTGACAGTTTTTACACTTAACCCTGGAAACCTGAAAACCAGAGAAGTCATAAAGGGTGTGGAGGTTCACAGACCCCTGGTTGTGGATGCAAGTAACGTCTTTCCAATGTTTGTCACT
>JAOZHM010000113.1 GCA_026014845.1 Candidatus Bathyarchaeota archaeon | reverse complement strand
GGCGTACCAATTGAACTCGGCGAGCTTTTCAGCCAAATAGTGAACAGGCTTAACGGTGTTAGCCTCAACGAAACTCGTTTTTTATCAGAGCCATACGAAGACAAAAGCCCCATCCAGCAGTCACAGAGTTCAGACTCTGCAAAGAGTTCAGTTGGACACCAAAACA
The DNA here is from genome assembly GCA_026014845.1 of Candidatus Bathyarchaeota archaeon. GTDB lineage: Archaea > Thermoproteota > Bathyarchaeia > Bathyarchaeales > Bathycorpusculaceae > SOJA01. Next base: position 5,354 of record JAOZHM010000113.1, on the reverse strand, counting down.
ACTCGCAAAACAACCAGCCAAAGCAATCCAACAATTCATCATCATCCTAAATGAGCTTGACCGCCAAGCCGAAGAGGAAAGACAAAAAATGGAAAGAGAGGCGAAACATCATGTCCATTGAAATGAGCTGTTACGTGGAAGGCGTCGAAGAGTTTAAGCAAGCCATGCAAACGTTTGACTCCAGCATGCAAAAGCATGTACGCCGCCAATTGGAAAGCTGGGCTGAAGACGTAAAAGCTCTGGCTAAGAAGCTTGTTCCTGTAAGGACTGGACATTTACGCAACACAATCTATGCGAAAATTCGGGAATGGGTTGCAGAAATCGGTGCTGAGGCAGCTTACGCTTTGTTTGTTGAGTTTGGCACTCGTTACATGCAGGCGAGACCGTATCTATTTCCCGCTGTTCGAGAGAATTTGCCGCGTCTTGAACGGATTATTTGTGATGCTTTAGAACAGGCTAAAGCGGAGGCGGGATTGTGAGTTTTCGTGAAATAGCTGTAACAATTCGTGCTGTCAACCGTGCAAGCGGTGAGTTTGCGAGAATCCGAACGGATGCTGAAGTTTTATCGGTGCGAATTAAAACGTTAGGGTCTGCTATTGCTGGTTTGGGTGCAACTGGCACGGCTATTGGTTACATAGCGCATCAGTTTGGTTTGCTCAGCGATCAGCAGGCTAGGGTTTTCAATTCTTCCATGATGGTTGTCAGTGTCATGGGAGCCTTCATGAGAACCAGCTGGGGTGTAGCCTTAGCTCAGAAAGTTTACGCTGCTGCCTGTTGGGTTGCAACTGCTGCTCAAAACGCTCTGAACATTAGTTATGCAACGTTTTTGGCTTTGACTGGTGTTGGCGTGGCTGTTATAATTGCGGCTGCCGCTGCCATGTGGAGTTTTGCAAACAGCATGAACTCTGCTACTTCCAGCGTTCAAAGTTTCAATGAAGCTGCAGCTGAGTTGCCTACACGCTCTCGGAGTATAACTCGTGCTGGAGAAGAGGAAATGTACAGGCGAGGCGTTGAATAGCGTGAGCGTGGAAATTCCTAAAGTTGCGGTTGTTTTTGGTTCTGTAACTCCGCCGCAAGGAGACATCATAGAACTGAGAGTTCATTTAGGCTGCAGTAAGGAAGTTAGCAGTTTTGAGTGTCTCCTTCAGAACTGGGAAAAGAAGTACAGTCCAGATGGGACTTCGCCGATTAACGTGGGCATGGATGGACATATCGACATTGGCAGGGGCACAACTGTTCCGCAGATAATAACTTGTCGCGTTGAAAGCGTCAAATACGAGTCTACACCTACGGCTAATTACGTGCGGGTTAGTGGCAGAGGCTGGGGCGAGAGGCTATTTAGGCGTGTTGTAACGAAAACTTATGAGAACAATAAGGGTGAGGAAATAATTAAAGATTTGATAGACTATTACGTGGGCCTAAGCCACGTTAGGGACAACACAGAACTCGTAGAAAACACGGACACAACATACACGAAGCTGGAGTATGAAAACACTCCTGTGTTTGACATTCTGAAATACATTGCTGGTTCAGCGGATAAATCTGGTGTGATAGGCTTTGATTTTCGTGTTGCTCCAGACGGTAAATTCGAGTTTTTTCCACGCCACAGCAAAACATCGTCTGTAAGTCTTTCAGAAAAGATTGAGGTTAGTGAGTACCGAAAAGACATCCATCGCGTGCGGAACAAAATAACAGTTTACGGTGCTGCTGACAAAAGCGTTCCATCTGACAAGGATGCTTGGACCGAAAGCCTAACGCCAACGGATGGTTCTTGGAGTGCTGTTTCAGGTGAGGCAAGTGTAGATTCTTTGAAGAAACTTAAGGGGTCATATAGCATCAAAACTTATGCTCTAAGCCTGTATTATGCAGCTTGTCAATTCACTTTGAATAGTGGAAAAGAGGTTAACGCGAATCTTTATCCTCTTTTGTCTTTTTGGATTCAACGTGAAAGCAGTTTCAACGGAAACGTGAACGTAATGCTTTATGATGCTGCGGGCAAGAGTGCCTCTCACTTCTTTAATGTTGGCCCTGATGAATGGTTTCAGAAACAGTTTAAGGTTGGAGCTGAAAACGCGGATGTTTGGGACGCTCAAAGCGGTTTCGATTGGACACAGATAAAGAAAGTGCGTTTTGACTGCTGGTTTACTGGTGCTGGAACTGGCAGCTTCTGGGTTGACGGCTTATTCTTTGGCGGACGAAGATACAGCTCAACCCAACAGGACACAGCAAGTCAAAGTGATTATGGACTTCGGGAGCTTGTGGAGGTTGATGAGGAGCTTTACAGCGACAACGAATGCATGTTAAGGGCTAAGGCAATGCTTAATCACTTGAAGGAGCCAGCTGAATACTTGACGCTACGGAGCACGGTAATCGACTATGGCGACACGCCTATTCTGTCAGCAGACAAAATTCATGTTGTGTTGCCGAATGAGAATGTGGATTTGGATTTTCGTGTCTTAAGTGTCGAATACTATGTTGATGGTAAGACGCAGGCTTTGGAGTTGACTTTGAAGCTTGGGCGTGAAAGGCCTTTGCTTGCTGATTACTTGTATGCTTTGCGGAGTAAGACGGACAGTTTGAGTAGACATAAGATTGCAAGGTTGATTTGAGGTTGGGTAGGAGCAAGAGGACCGTTGTTGAGATTCGGGATGAGTTGCATAGAGAAATTCGGAAATTGGCGTTGTTGAATGATCTGCGAATCTATCAGGTGGCGAACGCGATCATCGAGGAGTTTCTGAAGGATGAGGAGAGGGTGAAGGTTTTGATTAGGAGGCTGAAGCTTTAAATTGAAAGCGGAGCTAAGATTTGTGTGGTGTGGGTGTCTGTGAGAAGGCTGAGGCCTGAGGAGAAGGTGAATGTGGCTATTGACATGTCTGATTGTTGTGTCCGCATTTGTGCAGAGGGTATTAGGGCTCAGTTTCCGGACGTAACGGAGGAAGAGCTTGTTGGGCGGTTGAGGGAAAGGATTGAGTGGTCGAGGCGGTGGCGTAAGCGGGGGCATGAGGTTTAGAGGTGGAAGCATTTTTCGATTTGGTCAAGAGGGTTGTTGAGAGTTTTGGTGCTTTTGGGTTAGACTATATGTTTACTGGGGCTTTGGCGGCGAGTTATTATGGTGTGCCTCGGACTACGATGGATGTGGATGTTCTGGTTAGGGTTTCTCGCGAGGAAGCTCGGAGTAAGCTTGTTTTGGCTTTGAAGCAGGCTGGGTTGCTGGTTGATGAGAAGAGAATTGACGCGGCGCTCATGTCTGGTTACAGAATAGCTACTTTTGAGGATAGTAAGTCGCCGTATAGTGTTGATGTTATATTTTCCAGTGGCAAACTTGAGAAAAGGGCTGGAGTTGTTTTGGGGTTGCCGACTTTTTATCAGACGCCTGAGGATTTGATTTCGGCTAAACTGCGGATGATTAAGGCGACTGTTCCGAGGGAGAGGACTTTGAAGGATGAGGACGATGTGAGAGCGATTTTGAGATTCACAAAGGTTGACATGGAAACTGTTAAGGAGATGGCAGGAAGGAACAATACGGTGGCTATACTTGAGGAGATAGTTGGTAGTTCACCCAGTTAGGCAGGAGCAAAATGTTTAAGTGTTTTGTAAACAGTATTGTTTACGGCGAGTTTGATGGTTCAGGTTCAGCTTAGGTTATCTGAAAAGATGCTTGAGCAGATAGATAGGTGGGTGGCGGAGGGGCGGTTTAAGAGTCGAAGCGATGCGATAAAGACTATGATAAGCCTTTATGAAGAACGGGAAAAAACGCGTGAGTTCTTTAGGATGTTGGTGGAACGGAGCGAAGAGGCGAAGAAGCGTCCTGAGGTTCTTGTTTCTCTAGAGGAATTGTAGTGGTTTTTGCTGTAGTTCTGCATCCGAAAGCTGCTAAGGCGCTGGAGAAGATTGAGAAATCAACAAGGTTAGGGATAATTGAGGAATTGAGGGAATTAAGAAATCGTCGGGAAAGGGTTGGGAAGCGTTTGAAGTATTCTGATTTTTGGAGTCTCAGGGTCGGTGATTACCGTGTGATTTATGAAGTTGACAGGGGCAAGAATCAGGTGGTTGTGTTGTTTATAGGACACAGAAAGAAGGTCTACGATGATTTCTCAAAAATGTTCTGAATCTTGGGTGAAGGAAAGGCTGAGGTGAAAAAAGTGACGGCTTTGCGGGTGGCAACGTAGGCTGCTTCAAAGATTCCGGGTAGCGCGCGCGAAACCCTATACTATATGATAGCACAAAACTGACACGCTTGAATGAGACAAGGTTACCTGTGATTCCGAAAAGTTGACCATCAATTAGAATTATGAATTCATAAGCTTTTTTCGAATCGTAAACAGAATAATCCTCGGTCTAAGCTTTGACACAAAAAGACATCATCCACTGGAAAATTGAAGCCGCCGCCCTCATTTTCATAATGATTTGCATTTCCCTCTCCTTCTATCTAGCCTTCCTTTCCTTCCAAACACTCGATGAAACTCTGAGCAAACAACTCGTAGCCTATGCTGCCTCCTTCCTCATAGCCGGAATAACTATTTTTACAGCCTTAACAGTCCACGTAGGAATAAAAAAAGCGTTTTCAAGAACAAAAGACGTTGCAAAGAGTGAAAACAGAACTTTAGAACACAGCAAAGAGTAGGATAATCACAAACTGACTTCTCCAAATCTCCAATATCAAATAAATTAGACTGATTAATGAGGCTTGTTTTACAAATTACACTTTCAGCTGGGCTAGGCTCAGAAAAAACGTCCTATTGCAGAGTTTTTCAACCAATAGCGGATACCCCCCCTATTTTTCCAGCATGCTCGCGCTAATAACAGTGCTGAATAAGCTATGAGAAGGCTTGTTTTCATCACGTGATTAGTCAGAAGCCTTTAACCGTATCTTTGCTGGACGACTTCTATCAATTTCAGCAATCTCGGCTAACTCCAGTAATGGTGCTACATACGGAGCGCGAGAACGCCCCAAGGCGTCAAGAGACAGCTCATCAGAATTTTCTTGGACAGGCCCGATACTTATCCAACCCTTTCCTCTTAGAAAATTCGGTGCTTCCTCAAGAGCCGAAGCTGGTATTTTGATTATAGAGGGCGTTCTACCAGTTTCTATTAGAACTTTTTCACTATCAATATGGGTTATTTTGAACTGTTTACCTGAAGGAGTCCTTAAAGGATGAGGAAAGCTCGGAATTTTTTCAGCAATCCTAGTCATTACCGACATTTTCAATCAATCAGCCCATACTTTCACAATGAAATTTAAATCTTACCCACTTTGAGGCTAGTGGAGCGCGCAGTAACCGGAATCCTGAAAGCAGCACACGAAAACCATCCAGTTGAGGATCGGGCCCCGGATCGCACAACTACGTTTGTAT
>JAOZHM010000014.1 GCA_026014845.1 Candidatus Bathyarchaeota archaeon | reverse complement strand
GTTTAGTTTTCCAGTGTCCCCGATTGCCACGCTTTTTCCAGCTTTTATCAGACCCTCCCGAGCTTCACTTAACATGTCAACATGCTGCACAGTAGTCGCCAATCCAAGGCTTTTCCAATCTTTGAGAAAAGGCAACGCCTTCCTAACCGCTTCTTTCACGTCAACTACGGCTTTGGCCTCTATGTAAATTGTTGGCACTCTTGGGTGTGTTATTACCTGAGTGTGTCCAAAATGAACCAGTAAATCAGCTCTCAACGTTTCAGCTTCTTGAACGGCTAGGTCACAGGCTCCATAGCAGGGGTCTGCTGAAATTATGGCGAGGGCTCCAGTTTTCTCGACAACCTTTGCCAAGTGAGGTCCATGAGGCTTCAAGCCTTCAGGGAGCTGAAGAAGGACACGTTTCGCTTCAAGCTTTTTTATTTTCCGTTCTACTTGCTCATCCTCAAGATCAAAATTTTCCATGAAAGCACGCTCAAACCATTAGGACGAAAATATTCACTTGAGAGAAATAAATGATATTGCTATTTTGTGACGTCAAACTCGATGACAAGCTTGGGCCTCCTTTCAAAGATGGATCGCATAACTAATTCAGACTCTTCATCGAATATCATATTTATCTCTCGCACGCGATTCTTAAGAGTCCTCTTCGTTTTTCAACTCACTTACGCGATAAGATTAACTTGTTTCGGATAATTTCTTTATCAAATAATTGGCATTAACTTTGCTTATTGCTAATTCCCTTGAAATCTTTACAGGATCTTTGCCACATTTTTCGATAAGATCCCTCAAGTCATCTTCTATTTCTTTCACAATCAACAGAGTTTCAACAACTTTGTCAGGGTTGACACCGATTGAATCAAGATGTATTACGAGGAATTTGATGAAATCTCTTCCTAAGTCGCTTGGTGCTTGTCCACAGATGCCAACAGAGCGAATGGGCTCCATAGAATGGGCTCCTTCACACAGCAACTCTATTACCTTTTTCACTGCAGGGTTTGATTCATCAAATTCCCATGCCAAGACCTCAGAATCCCTGTCGATAGCCAGAGTCAGTTGGGTTAAATCATTACTGCCTATGCTGAAGCCATCGCAATACTCGGCAAACTCTTTTGGAGTAATGCAAATGCTAGGAACTTCTGCCATAAAAATTATTCTCGGCAACTTCAAGTTAGCTTCTTCGAAGGATCTTCTGATCCTACTAGTGACTTTTTCAGCTTCATCGATCGTCCTTAAAAATGGAACCATAGGTATGGCATTAGTCAGGTTCAAGTTATGAACTCCAATAAAAGCTTTTAACTCCAGATTGAATGCTTCAGCAAAAAGTTCACTGATGTATCTTGAGGCGCCTCTGAACCCGAGCATCGGGTTATTCTCGACAAACTCCAACTCGATCTTATTACGTTCAATCTTGTGTGAACCGCAAATTGGACACTTATCTTGTTTTAATAGAGATATGCTTTTGCCACATTCGCAAACAATCTCATAATACAAAGCTCCCGGGAGCGCAGAATACTCATTCGTCTTGAAATCACTGAATCTAACTATTACATTTCTTGGATAAAATGCAGAAGCAATTATCGCAATCCCAGTCTTGAGTCTTTCTACATATTCTTGAGAAAGAGATTTTATGCTCGGATATTTTTGTTTTATATCATCAGCCCATCTTTGGTAGCCAAGTTTGTCAGCCTTTAAAGCGAAAACAGGATGCATATCTGAACCGGCAACTATGAATTCTATTCTGACCAGAGAACTCCCTTTTGAAGGTAGTTGACTTACTTTCAGGGACTCATTAGGAGAACCTATATTCACTAAGACTTTAGTGATGGTCTCAGGAATCTCTTTCAGCTCTACTTCTTGTACCTCAAACGGCAAAATCTTATTGTAAATTCTAGCCTCTCCCAAAGAGCAGTCAAGAGTAATCTCGTCTCCATCACCTAGTTTAAGAGCATCAGAAACACTCACAGCGCAAGGTATTCCCCTTTCTCTCGAAACGATAGCCGCATGTGAGGTTCTGCTTCCTCTCGCGCATATTATTCCAGAGACTTTTTCCAAACTCATCACAATTTCCCAATCAGGAGTAGTCATGGAAGTTACCAGTACAGGCTTCACTCCTCTTTCATTCTGATTTTCAACTCGCCTTTTCGCTTCATTATGGTCCAAGGCTTTAACAACTGGACCTGTTGCGATTTTTGTCCCTACGGCTATGCCAGTATGCGTCGGTTTTATTCTCGGCGTCTCTTTAAGTACATACAATGTTAGAGCTGTTCTCGTGGCATGAACGGTTTCAGGTCGAGCTTGGACGATATGCACTTTCCCATTCTCAACTGCAAACTCAACATCCATCGGTTTGCCGTATGATTCTTCAATCTTTGTTACAAACTCTGCAACTTGTTTTGTTTCATCTAATGTTAGAACTTTTGGATCAACGGACTTAACAGGGACCTCTATGTTTTGTTCAGTCTTGGAATCAAAAACGAGCATCTTTTCTTGTGGTTTTAGAGGAGTATTTGTACCGAGTAATCTCACTTCAGGTTTCTTAACGAAAGCTGTCCAGGAAGCGTTCTCTTTCCCTTGAACTATCATTTCCCCAAGGCCGTAAACTGCTTGGATGACACCAACGTTTCTATTACCTGTATCAGGATCTATGGAAAAGGCAACCCCAGCTTTTTCAGAATCGACCATGACTTGAATTATAACAGATATTATTCCTTTCTTAACGAGTTCGACTTCAGAAATGTTTAGAATTCGTTTTTTTGTCAAATCATTTCGGTAGTCCACAACTCTCCAACCGTAAGCAGATGCAATGCATTTTAACACGTATTTAATCACGTTGGAGTCGAGTGGAACATTCAAATAAGTTTCGAATTGGCCAGCAAAAGCAGCAGTAGGTAAATCTTCAGTAACGCC
>JAOZHM010000112.1 GCA_026014845.1 Candidatus Bathyarchaeota archaeon | reverse complement strand
GAGGGCCTCTTTTTGTTGAGGTTAACAGTCAACCGGGATGGAAAGGTCTGCAGTCAGTTACAAATTTTAATATTGCCGACGAAATCGTAAGTTTCATCCTTTCAGAATTGAAAAAGTAGTTGTGAATGCTGACAATTTTTTTGCTTTCTTTTAGAAAGTTAATTGATTTTGAGAGTCAAATCCATGGAAGTAGCTAGTTTGTCAGTCAATTGCTTTTCTCTTGAGCTTATCCCAGTTCCTAAATCCTCGGCAAGTTTCGAGCCATAATATGCCGTAGCTAAAAAAGTGTTAGCCAATCTTACGCATTCTAAAACGGTTTCTAGTTTGCCCGAATGAAGATAGAGGGTAACATCATTCAAGACAAGCACTTCTGTGATATTTCGATTGAACCTGTTAAGTAGTGATTCCATGTTTTTTCTGTTCAATTCCGCATAATGCAGCACTTGTTTGGGTGAGGTGCCAGATAATCTGGGTGTGTAAACATTTTTTGGTGAAAAATATTTAACACCACCAGTTATGCTAACGTAATCCGTTAATTTTCCACCGATTTCACCGACTCTTTGAGGAGCCAAATCAATAACAGTTATTTCCTCAGGATTCACCAGCATCATTAATTCTCTGAGTAGTTGGGCTGCCAGCTTAGTTTTTCCTGAACCAGCCTCGCCCAATATTAACACTTTCTTACCAAGAATTTCTTTACCTTTCAATTGCATTTTGTTTTTATTTTTCTCCAAACAAAGTCTCCCTGTTTATCCCAGCTCTGTTTAGGATTAAGAGGATGATGAATCCTATGATACTTCCTGGAACACAGCTTAAACCCCAGCCAGCTCCTAAAATTAAGAAAGCAAAAATGAATCCTTCTCTGCTTATTGAACTCAGAATCTTTTCAGTGCCTAACCATGGAGCAAAAATAAGAAGTGAAAGTGGAACACCTATCAATAGTGTGCCTATAGGTTCTGAAAGCGCTGAGGCCAAGCGTGTTTTTTCACTAACTTTAAGGCGTTTAAGAATTGAGTACACAACACCCACAACTATTCCTCCTGGTATTCCGCCAGGAAATGCATAGAGAGTACCCATACCCAACGCGTTTCTTATTATTCCTATGAAGATCGCTGCAACGGCCGTCCAGAGAGGGCCTAGAAGCACCCCTAAAATTGCGTTGATCATATGTTGTCCGGGATATGCCTTTGTTCCTAGGAATTCAAACCAAGTACCAGATGCCAAGATTACTCCCAAGGCTGAGAAAACAATGGCTATAGCCAACTTTTTGACGTACACAACTCTCGTTATCATCTTTTTCCAATTTCCCTCGCAAGCTGTGCTGTTTGTTTCGCTAAATCGTAGGCTTGCTGACCTAAAATAACTATCATAGGCTCTTTACCAACGTCTCCTCCATGATAAATTACATCTGGAACCTTTCCGATTCTGTTGACGGCTTGCCTCACACCCCATGGGACAGTCATTCCATCAACTTTTCTGATTTCTTCAGGCTCCTTTCTCCGGTCGTAGAAGGACATAGTCACACCCAACTCCTTCAGGGTTTCAAGAATATTGTCTGAAAATTTCAGGTTAATCGCAGCCCTTTTGCTTTCGTCGTACTTGATGATTTCAAGTATGTATCTGGCCAAGTGTGAAGAACATCCAAATCTTGGGTTGCCAACAGCCCTAGCACCCTCGGATGTTTTTACGATTCTGCCCTCTATCGCAGCCACGTCATCAACGCCTTCTGCGTAACGGATTGCCATGGCAATGTTCATGCCAACTTCTGGCACAATCATCGCAACTTCAGGGGTTGCCTCAAGTAAAGTCTTAGCTTTTTCCAAATTCATCAAAACACTGTATCTTGAAGATTCACGGTAAAGATGAGCCATTGGATTTACTGGACCATACCCTTTTCCGATTTTTAATCCAAACTTTATACCTAAAATCACAATTTTCTTAGCCTTTTCAACAGCCACTGGTAGTTCTGTTTTCTTGGCGAGTTCAGCTGTTATGGCTGCTGAAAAACTGCAACCAGTTCCATGTGTAGTTTTCACGTCAAGTCTTGGAGCGCTAAACGTTTTGAACTCGTCCTTATAGTAAAGGAGGTCAATTGCCTCGCTTCCTTCTAGATGTCCGCCCTTAATTACAACGGCTTTTGGTCCCATTTCAGAGATTTTCTCAGCTGCGATCTCTGCATCTCTTAAATTTTTGATTTCCATATCAGCGAGTTTCTCAGCCTCAAACTTGTTAGGTGTTATAACCGTGGCTTTTGGTAACAGATATTTTTCCAGAGCATCCATAGCTTCAGTTTTCAAGAGGGGTGCCCCAGACTTGGCAATCATAACGGGGTCGACAACCAGTGGAAACTTGTATTTTGAAACTTCTGAAGAAACAGTTTTGATTATTTCTTCTGTGTGAAGCATTCCAGTTTTTCCAGCGTCAATGCCTATGTCCTCAGCCACTGCCTTAATTTGTTCTCGAATCATTTCAGGTTTCAAGTCTTCAACAGCCCTAACTGAACAAGTGTTTTGAGCTGTGACAGAAGTGATTGCTGTTGTGCCGTGAACACCCAAAGCTGCAAAGGTTTTGAGGTCTGCTTGGATTCCGGCTCCTCCTCCAGAATCGCTTCCGGCAATAGTAATTGCTACCGGAACTTTGCCTTTCATCTTCTCAAGGCTAAACATTCATGTTCCTCTTAAAACTGAAACCCATTTTTGTCATAGGCACTGTGCTTCAGTTTTTAACGCCTCTTTCAGAATTTTTATGGCGCAATATTCAGAACACATCGAACATGTTTCTGGGCTCTTCAGTTTCACTCGGCTGCGAATTTTCGTGGCTTTCTCTGGGTCTAAAGCGTTCTCAATTTGTTTCTTCCAGTTAAGGTCTGCTCTAGCCTTTGCCATGGCTAAGTCACGGTTTGCTGCCTTAAACCCAAGTTTTACAATATCGACAGCGTGTGCTGCTATTTTCGTGGCTATTACTCCCTCCTTCACGTCTTCCAGATTTGGGAGGCCTAAGTGTTCGGAGGGTGTCAGATAACACAGGAAATCGGCGCCAGCAAGTCCAGCTATTGCTCCTCCGATTGCTCCCACGATGTGATCATATCCCGGTGCTATTTCAGTTACGACAGGACCTAGAACGTAAAACGGTGCATTTTTGCATGTGGATTTTTCAAGCTGAACATTAGCTTTTATGTCGTTTAACGGTAGATGACCTGGTCCTTCAACCATGGCTTGCACGTTTGCAGCTCTTGCTCTTTCTACAAGTTCTCCAATTGTTAATAGTTCCTGAACTTGAGGCCAATCTGTTGAGTCAAAAATGCATCCTGGTCTGAGACCATCTCCGAGGCTTAAACTAAAATCGTATTCTGCAGCCATTTCCAAGAGATAGTCGTAGTTTGCGTATAATGGATTTTCTTTTTTGTGGTGAAGAATCCATGCAGCGAGGAAGGTTCCTCCTCGGCTTACAATTCCCATTAGGCGTGGATGCTTGGCGAGTCGTTTAACGATTTGTTGGGTTACTCCACAATGTACTGTCATGAAGTCAACGCCGTCTTTTGCGTGTTTTTCTATGGTGTTGAAAATGTCATCTTCGGTCATGTGCATGATTGAGCCTTTTTTCTTAGCTACTTGTATGGCTGTTTGATATATGGGAACTGTTCCAATGGGCACATTAACGGTTTTTAATATGCTCCTTCGTATTTCATCTAGATCACCGCCAGTACTGAGGTCCATGATAGTGTCTGCACCATATTTAACCGCGATTTTTGCCTTTTCAATTTCCAACTCAAAATTACACAAATCGGGGCTGGTGCCAATGTTCGCGTTAATTTTGGTGCTTAATCCTTTGCCGATGCCTATTGGATGAACATTTTCACGTTGAGTGTTTCGAGTTATGATTACTGTTCCTTCTGCTAGTCGTTGACGTATGCTTTGAGGCGACTGGTCCTCGTCTCTGGCAACGATACGCATTTCTTCTGTTATTTTTCCTTCCCTTGCGGCTTTTATTTGGGTAGTCATTTTAATTCATCACCTCAGAAATCGAAAAAGTCCAGGTTGGTCTTAACATGTGAAGGCTGAAATTTTGTTCCAATTTGTCACTCACTCCCTACGCCGGTATTACCCGGATCAGGTTTTAAGGGTCGACAGTGTCTAACCATCCTCTCAGCCGGGTCACAATCCCAGCTCCCCTAAACCTTCCGAGGGTAACTGTTATTTATTGGTATATTTATCTTTCCTAAGGTCTAAGCATGTTTAGGATGTTGCAATAAATGAAGCAAGCGGTGCCTAAGAAATTTAACATTTTTGAAGTTGAAGAGAAGTGGCAGAAAAAATGGGAAGAGATGGGTGTCTATCATTTTGACTGGAAGGATAAGAAACGCCGAACATTCAGTATTGACACTCCACCGCCTTATCCTTCAGGTGAATTCCACATGGGATTGGTCCTCAACTGGACATACTTCGACATAGTAGCCAGATACAAACGTATGAGAGGCTACAATGTTTATTTCCCTCAGGGATGGGACTGCCATGGCTTGCCCACTGAGGTGGAAGTCGAGAAGCGGCATAAAATTAAAAAAACTGATCTTCCACCAGATCAGTTTCGAAGGCTTTGCGAGAAGCTCGTGGGTAAAAACATAGGCGCTATGAAGAAAGCGATTACCAATCTTGGCTGCTCAATTGATTGGACAACAGAGTATAAAACAATGGATCCTGACTATTGGAGGCGCACCCAGCTCTCTTTTGTTCTTCTTCACAAGAAAGGGTTCATTTACCGTGGAACACATCCCGTAAACTGGTGTCCAAGATGCGAAACCGCCATAGCAGACGCTGAAGTGGAATACGAAACAAGAACCGCACAACTACATTATGTGAAGTTTAAACTTGAAGACGACGGCTTCCTAACGATAGCCACAACAAGACCAGAACTCATCCCCGCCTGCGTAACCGTAGCTGTGAATCCACAGGACGAGCGTTACAGACAATACGTTGGAAAAAAAATTCGTGTACCAACCACAAACAGAACAGTAGAAGTCATAACCGATGATCTTGTAGCTCAAGATTTCGGAACGGGCGTTGTGATGATATGCACGTATGGAGACAAAGCAGACGTGAAAAGCGTGGCGAAACATAAACTGCCAGTCATAACGTGTATTGATGAAAAGGGTAGAATGACCCAAAACGCTGGAAAATACGCTGGAATGACGACTGAAGAAGCTAAAAAGGCCATGATTGAAGACTTGAAAAACGAAGGAATATTAGAAAAAATTGAACCAGTCAACCAGGAAGTAAGTGTTTGCTGGAGATGCCACACTCCAATAGAAATCCTTGAAAAAGAACAATGGTTCATGAAAACGCGCATCCTCAGCAGTGAGGTAGAAAAGAACGCTTTAGAAATTATGTGGTATCCTGACTACATGAAATACCGCCTAATAGACTGGGCGAAATCGCTTGAATGGGACTGGGTAATATCGCGACAAAGAGTGTTCGCAACACCAATACCAATATGGTACTGCAAAAAATGCAACGAAATAATTCTCGCTGAGCCGAATTGGCTGCCGATAGACCCACGCATAGAAAATCCAAGAATTGACAAATGTCCAAATTGTGACTCAAAAGAATTCAAGCCAGAACGAGATGTGTTGGACACGTGGTTTGATTCGTCCATAACGTGTGCGGTTCACGCTGGCTGGCCCGATAGAGAGGATTGGAAGCGGCTTTTCCCTGCTGATGTGCATCCTTCTGGTGTGGACATCATCCGCACGTGGGCATACTACTTAATGGTTAGGCACTTGGCTCTCTTCAACGAAAAACCCTATAAAAGCTGCTTAATCAACGGCATGGTATTAGGAACAGATGGGCGTTCAATGCACAAGTCATTCGGCAATTACGTGGCATCACAAGAAGTTTTCTCAAAATACGGAGCCGACGCAACAAGACAATGGGTTGCTGGTGGCGGAGCTACGGGTTCAGATATACCATTTCGCTGGCCAGATGTCGAATACGGCTGGCGCTTCCTGATTAAACTATGGAATGCTGCTCGTTTTGTATGCAACCAGTTGAAAGACTACGAGCCAAAGGAAAATGTGGAGTATGTACTTCAGCCTCTGGATAAGTGGATTCTAAGTAAGGCTGAAAAGCTAACACGGAAAGTGACTGATGCTCTAGAAGGATGCCAGTTCAACATTGCTATGGAGGAAATTCGCAACTTCACGTGGCATGTTTTCTGCGATTGCTACATAGAAGCTGTAAAAGACAGGTTGTACAAGCCAGATTTCTATGGAAAAGAGAAGAGAGAAGCAGTGCAATATACGTTATATACAGTTTTGTATAGGATTCTGCAGCTTTTGGCACCAATAACGCCGCACGTAACAGAGGAAATTTACCAGATAATGTATGCTGAAGAGAAAAGCCACAAAAGTGTTCATTTGTCTCTTTGGCCAACTCCTGATGAAAAACACGTAGATGAAGAAGCGGAAAAGCGTGGAGACTTGATAATGGCTGTAATAACTGAGGTTAGAAGGGAGAAAGCTGAAAAGCGTATGCCATTGAACACGCAAATCAAAAAACTGATAATATACGCTGGAGGAAAAGACACGGCAGAAATTATTATGGAAGGCAGAGAGGATATATCTGGCACGTGCAAGGTTGCAAACATTGAAGTTCTGCCTAAGAAGGGTGATGGTAGAGAAATTAAGGACTATAGTGATATCCACTTTTTTGCTGAATACCAGTGAACTCTGGAAGCGATTAAGAGTGAGAAAGGTTGGAATAATTGGATGCGGGGCAATTGGCACCGTAATCACAAAGGCAGTTGAAAGAGGAACAGTTGAATGTGATGAGTTGATTCTTTATGATTACAACATGGAGAAAGCTGAAAAGCTCAAAAAATCGCTGCACTTTCCCGTGACAGTTGTTAAGAGCCTTGAAGAGATGATTAAGTCTAGACCCCTAGTCATTGTGGAGGCAGCATCACAGCAAGCTGTCAAAGATTACGTAAACAAAATCTTGGCGGAAAACATTGAATTAATAGTTATGAGTGTAGGAGCCCTTCTGGATTTAGATGTAAAAAGCAAAAAGATTCACGTACCATCGCGCGCGCGGAGCCATTGGCGGTTTAGATGCCATTTCTAGTGTAGCACTAGCAGGAGTAGATGAAATTGTTTTAACTTCTAGGAAGAATCCCAAGGCTTTGGAAATGGATAATCAAGAAGAAAAAATAGTTTATGAGGGAGCTGCTGAAGAAGCTGTTAGGCTTTTTCCGAGAGGTATGAACGTTGCAGCCACCTTGGCCTTAACTACTCAACCTGAAAAGGTGAAGGTGAAGATAATTTCAGATCCAAAAGTGCACAGAAACGTGCATGAAATCCGAATCAAATGGAAACACGGCGACATGTTTCCAAAATTTGCAAATGATCCTCATCCAGAAAACCCAAAGACAAGCGCACTCGCAGCATGGTCTGCAATAAGCCTACTAAAAGAAACCTCAGAGAAAGTAAGCAACAAAAGCATGACCACATGACCCGATGTTATCCTATATATAAGGGGGGGTATCTGCGCTTACACGAACGTTCGCTAAAGTGTTTGCTGGGAGCTTTGCATGTTTTGTCAAGGCGTTGTAAATATGTCAATTAGATTTTAGGAAAACATCTAGCTTTAGGGCTTCATTCCCGTTCCCGCGTCTATCCAGAGTTTTTCGCCTATTTTCTTGTAACCGATTTTTTCATAGATTTTAACTGCTGAGTAATTGTCTGACCTCACAAACAGTGCTACTGCTTCTGCGTTTTTTAACGCCTCCTCCGTTACTGCTGACGTGGCTAACGTTGCATATCCTTTGCTTCTGTGTTTTGGATGCGTGTAGACCCCACCTATCATCCAAACCTGCGGTAACTGAATGAAAGAACCAGCGTAAGAAACCAGTTCACAGTTCACGAAAACTCCGTAAATCGGCTGCTTACTTATCAGTTCAACGTATTTCTTAACTGTCCCCGTGGTGCGACCCTTTCGACTTGAGAGAAGCATTGCAAGCTTTGAAGCGTCATCCTCAGTGCGTAATCTACGCACGAGTTTCGATCTGAAGAAGATGGCGTCACCCTGCTTGACAAGCATCCAATCTTCAACGTAACACTTCGCACGTGGAAATTTTCTGTGAATAATTGGCAGAAGATTTGGTGGGACATGCATGATAAAACGGTTCTCGGGCGCATAGTCAATTAGTTTCTCAGCAATGTTGCTCTCACATTCTAGGATTACGCTTGGGAAGTCAAGAGCAGTATAAACAAGGATATATCCTTTTAGACTTCCATTTTCAAAGGCAGCATACATTGTTGTGTAGTCAGGTTCATGTTGAATGTCATAGAATGCGAAAACATGCCTTATAACATCTAACTGAAGAGAATCAATTACGCGCTGTCTGTTATTTTCTTTTACTTTCTCTATTCGGAACATTGGGGTTTAGCCACATTGTTTGATTTCTTCTATAAACCTGTCAATTTCTTCTTCTGTGTTGTAAAAGTGTGGTGAAACCCTTATTCCATGGGATCTGGCAGAGATAACGATTCCTTTGTTCTTTAGCTTTTCAGCCACTTCTTGAGGTTTGTCTATTTTGAAATTGACTATTCCCGAACGACAGTGCAGTTCTTCTGGCGTCTGAAGTTTCAACCCCAAATCTTTGACAGCGTCTATTAAATGATCTGTTAGCTTCAGTATTCTCCTTTCGATGTTCTTAATGCCAATGTCCAGCACCATTTTCAGGGCTTCCGTGGCTCCTACGAGGCTTATGAAGCTTGGTGAACCAACCTCAAAGCGGCTTGCAGTTTCCGAAAGCTTCAGACTCCAAATGTCCCAAAAATCTATCGTCTCGAAAACCTCATCCTTCACGCTTGCCCAACCAACAAAGGGTGGCTCAAAATTTTCGATAAGCTCCTCTTTAACGTAAAGGTAGCCCGCTCCGGGAGGGCTTAGCAACCACTTGTAACACGCAGATGCGAGAAAATCAACATTGTCTCTTTTTGCGTCTATTTGCATGGCGCCAGCCGACTGGATTGCGTCAACAATTAGGTATGCTCCGTGTGCGTGGGCTATTTCGCTCAAAGCTCGCAAATCGTGTCGAAAACCATTAACATATTCAACGTGGCTTACTGCAACAGCCACAGTGTTGTCATCAACCGCCTTCTCAACATCCTCGAGCAAGATTTTCCCATCCACATTCTTGACGTAGTGAACTTTCGCGCCTAGGCTTT
>JAOZHM010000111.1 GCA_026014845.1 Candidatus Bathyarchaeota archaeon | reverse complement strand
TAGGAACATTAGGTAGGCTAGGGTTTCGTTGTGTCTTGATTCCTCTGCTTTCTCGTGTAGATAATCTCTGAAGGACATGGCTTTCATTATGTCGAATTATCGAACATGTACGTAAATCTTGCTATTTTGAAACTTTTATATACAATAAATATTTTCAATCATGATTCCGGGTTGAATTTGGAAATTCGGTAGCGCCTTAGACGTATAAGGTGTTAGCTAAAAACGCAGCCTTGTTTCTAAGCGTTTGACGCGCGCGACTGATTTGGTCGATTAAGATGGACTTTTCCGTATTTCATATAAGGTGCAAACTGTTTTGGGTTATTAGAGAAGATGCTGATGAACAAGGATGAGTTTTCGATTGTTGAAGGATTTCGTAGTCGATTGGAAAACGCTGCGAAATATGGTGAGATTTGGGAGGTTGTTAAAGACACTGTTGAGTTCACTTTACACAGGCATAGACGTGGGATGATGCTTTTTCTAGATGATTTATCCATCAGATTAGGCGCCTACCATCCACTAGGAACAAACAACATCGTCTTAAACAGAACCCTAGTCCAAATAATCGAAGGTGCAATCAAGTCAAAACGCGTGGTCAACGCCCTAATCTACAATTTATTGCTCCATGAGTATTTACATGCCTTAGGTCTAGTCTCCGAAATTAGGGTTAGGCAGCTTGTTTACAAAATTGCCGAAGAATGCTTCGGCGAAAACCACATTACCGCATTTATTGCGAAAAAAAGCCCATGGGCTTTGCTGAAGGGAATCCCGTTGAAAACCGTTAATGCTCCAAAACGGGTAATGGAAATCGTTAAAGACTTTGAAAAAGCAGACAAATACATAGTATAGAGGACTTGCCTTGTCACCCATTAAAGCAGTGATCTTCGACTTCATCGGCACATTAACAAACCTTAGAGGTTACAATTTGGAAGCCTCAAGGACCGTCTCAAAGATGAAGTTGCACAGGGCCATTGTGAAGGCAGGTTTCACGGTTGACCCCAAAAGTTTTTCAACAGCATACACCCAAGCCTATGAAAATACCGTATTATCCGTTACCAAAAACTAATTGAGGTGACCAACGCAGTTTGGATTTCAGAAGCCATCAACAACCTAGGCTATAAAACAACACCAGACGACCCTCGAGTAAAAACAGCCGTCAACATCTCTTTTGAAGATTACTTAGATTCCATTGAGCTTAGACAATGCACAAAACGAATTTTGAAAATGATCTCAACAGACTATAAGATAGGTTTAGTCTCAAATTTCACATATGCACCAGTAATCTATGCTGGGCTTAGAAAACTAGACATAAACCAGTTTTTCAACGCCATTCTAGTCTCAGACGAAGTTGGCTGGAGAAAGCCCCGCGCAAGAATCTTCAACGAAGCCCTAAGAAGACTCAAAGTTTCAGCTCACGAAACCGTATACGTTGGAGACAGCCCCCTAGAGGACATAAAGGGCGCAAAAGCTACAGGCATGAAAACAATCTTCGTTCCCTCACAGTTTTACACCCTTAAAAACTTACACGAAAGCCAACAAAAACCAGACATAGTCACAAAAGACATTTGTGAACTTTCTCAGAACCTCAAACTTCGTCAAAACCCCACCCATTAACAGAGTCTATTTGGCGCCACACAAGGTTTCTATGTAAAAAATATAGGGGGTTTATCGAGAGCTGTTTACGCAGAAATTCTGCAATTACTTAAGATGGTGCGGTCGCCGGGATTTGAACCCGGGATCGCAGGCTTGGAAGGCCTGAGTCCTAAACCAGACTAGACGACGACCGCCCTTCGCAAGTTATCTATTAGAATGAGCTACATAAAATTTCTTTTCAGCTACTTCGGTTTCTCTTCCGGCCTATACAACCTTTTCTCATACGCTGACTTCGGCTTAAAACTACCTCGATATTTGGGCATGGATGCTCTTTTTCGTTCTATGTTTTTGAATCTAGCATAAATCTTTGCCACTTTAGTCTTTGAAGGCTTCCTACTTCTTGGAGTACGATACGGCGCTGGCGTAAAGGGCTTTTCAACCTTCTCTCTTGACCTTTTCCTTCTACGACTTTCAGTTTGCAAACGCTTCACTTTTTGAAAAACAACGTATCCTTCCTCCAAGTTCACCTCTTGCATTTTCCATCCAGCATCCAACCAAGCCTTAGCATGGACACTCGGTGAGTTACTCCACCACTTTTCGTTACGAAAAGCACTCATGGGTAAGTTGTCGCCTATTATCCCATCCATCTTGGCAAAAGAAAGCTTGACGACGTTTGTGAAGGCGGCTCTGTATTTTAAGTAGCGTTTAAGCTTCTCATATTTGCTAATGGAACGTGGTGAAACAGCTCTCCTTGCACAATTTAGGCAAAGCATTTTTGTAGGATCACCCGTTGAAACGTCTGGTACCATGCAGTCTCTGCAGAACGAGCGTCCACACCTCTGACATCGCCTAAGATAACTGTACGGAAAAACCCTACCACATATGCCGCATTCATCTTTGAACGTCATTTAAACCACTGGCAAATGCAAGGAATTCACTAAATTATTGTTCAGTCCTTGATATAAATGTCGTTTCATGATTTAGAAGTTACAATGGATATTCGAAATCTGCGATAAGGTTTATACACAACCTTTCTCCGTGTCAAATCGTGAACCTAATGCTTTTTAGCGAGTACTTACATGAAAAAGCGGAAGAGTCAAGGCATAATGAAACAGTTGGGTATTTTCTGATTGTAATAGGCTCCATATTTCTTGTAGGAGGCTTACTTGAAACCGTAATGACCGTTGAGGATCCAGAATGGTTTTTAATAATTCCCTATCACTTAACACCACATCCCTATAGTCTTTTGGGGTTGTCTCTGACAACCGTAGGGCTTGTACTCATTTGCTTAGGAATAGCATTAAGTATTCACTATACAAGGCAGAGATCATGGTACATGAAGGAGTTGCAAAGGGCGCAAAGCACGGAAGAATTGAAACTTATAAGAACAAGAAAAAGCAAGAAAGAAAAGAGGATGAGGTGAATTCAGCCTTTTACAACCGCTAAAGGAATAAGTCTGGCAACTTTTGTCGCTATTCCCAGTTTATCACTTACATCTACAACCATGTCCACATTCTTGTAGGCTGGATCTGCCTCTTCAGCTAAGACAACCGCACTTGCGGCTCTAACGTGAATTCCGCGTTGCTCCAAAGTCTTTTTTACATCTCCACCCCAAAACCTTCGCTTGGCAGCACGCCGACTCATCATCCTTCCCGCTCCATGAGCAGTAGACCCAAAACTCAATTGCATAGCTTTCTCCGTGCCAACAAGAAGCCACGAACTAGTCCCCATGCTTCCAGGTATAAGCACCGGCTGCCCCACAGTCCTGTAGTCCGCTGGAACATCTGGATGCCCGGGTGGAAAGGCACGCGTTGCGCCTTTTCTGTGCACCCAAACTTTTTTCTCCTGCTCTCCATTGATCTTGTGGTTCTCTATCTTTGCAATGTTGTGGGCAACGTCATATACAAGATTTAGCCCAAATTTTTCTGGGTCTACTTTGAAGACTTGTCGGAAGCTTTGTCTAATCCAGTGCAGTATTGTTTGACGGTTTACAAACGCGTAGTTAACAGCGCAGGCCATTGCTTGATAATAATCTTCAGCTTCTTTGGTGTTTCCAGGTGCGCACGCTAGTTCCCTGTCCGGCAACACAATCTTGTATTTGTGAACGGCCCTTTCCATGACTCTCAAGTAGTCCGAACATACTTGATGGCCGAAGCCCCTTGAACCACAATGGATCATACCTGTTACTTGTCCTTCATGTCCAATTCCAAAGGTTTTGGCTGTTTTTGCATCATAAATTTTGTCCACTTTTTGGATTTCAAGGAAATGGTTTCCCGAACCTAAAGTGCCGACTTGCCGCAGTCCCCTGTTTTTCGCTCTTGGTGAAACCTTGTCTGGATTTGCATTCTTCATGCATCCTTGTTCTTCATGGTGTTCAGCGTCTTCAGACCAACCTAATCCTTGGTCAATAGCCCATTGAACACCATCCACGAGTAATCTATCCAAGTCATGCGTTGTGACACTGAAGTCTTTCCTCCGGCTTCCAAGTCCACACGGAACATTATTGAAAATGCTGTTTGTCAATTCAGCGAGTTTCGGTCTGACGTCTTGTTCTGAGAGGTTTGTTGTCAATAGGCAAACTCCACAGTTTATGTCATAACCCACTCCGCCTGGACTAATTACACCCTCATCGTAATCTGTTGCTGCCACACCGCCTATTGGAAAACCATAACCTTCATGGCCGTCAGGCAACGTTATAGCATATTTGTAGATGCCTGGTAAATGAGCCACGTTTACACACTGTTGAAGGGTTCTGTCCGTCTGAATCTTTTCCAATAAACTGTTGTCTGCAAAAACCACGCCGGGAACCCGCATGCCAGGCTTATATTTCGGAATGCGCCAAGTGTAATCATCTATCTTTTCAACTGGAACCTTGACTCCACCCATTTTTTCACCTATCAAATAGGAAAGTTGCCTCAAATATAAACGATTTTGGCGTCTACACCAAAATAAACCGGCTTTTACTCAGAGAAATCACTTCAGAACATTCCCAATTTTTTCCACAAATTTCATAACGCCTTCCACGCTTTGATTCAGAACAGTTTCGCTGAGAATCGGGTGGCTTTTAATGTGTTCTGCAGCTTTTTGGACAGCCATGTCGCTTTTCAATATTCTTCTACTTATTGCCTCTAGGTTCTCACCTTTTTCTATCCCTTGTTTTGCAATCTCTGCCCAAAGTTTAAGCTGCTTTACATAGACTTGAAGTTTTTCTATAGCATTTTGTGCTTTACCAAAATGGCTGTAATACAAGAATCTAGGTTTTAGGTTGATCATCTTCTCCAAAGATGCTAGAGCGATGTCTAAACGGAAGGGCGGAGGCGTTGTCGGCACAACAACGTCAAATCTGTTCAGATAAATGCCAGCAGCATCCCCTGTAAAAATCCCTTGGCTTGATACTTCGTAATAGCTCAAGTGATGCGAAGCATGTCCGAGAGTTTCAACAACCTTTAACTTAACACCGTTTCCAACATCAAAGACCATACCATCAGTTGCCGCAATAATTCTTTCTTCTGGAACTGGTTCAGGTTTGCCGTACATCTCAGCTATTTTTCCAAGAGCTCCCCTTGCTTGAGTCCAAAGTTTTTCTGGATCCGCTACGTGAGGTGCCCCTCTACGGTGGACGATAAGCTTAGCTTTAGGCAAATGCTTCAATAATGTTCCAGCTGCTCCGCCATGGTCCAAATGAATGTGTGAAACAGCAACATAGGCCACTTCCTCAGGTTTAACATCTAGCTCCTTCAAGCTGGAAAGCAGATTCTGCACTGTTGATGCAGGGCCAGTCTCGACTATCGCCGTATCCTTTCCCTTTAAAACGTAGCTAGCTATGAAATTCTCAATTCCAGCGAGTTCAAGGTCGATTAAATGGATGTGCTCATCAATTTTTTTAATGTGCATTCTTCGTACCGTCTTGCGTTTAGTTGGAATGCTAAAGTCGTTCTCAACTGCTTTAAACATTTTCATCGATAAGAATTTTAAGCAAGTTGAAAGCACCTCTTTATTGTGAAACCTTATGCTTCTCAGAATTGTTCGGGATTTAACGCCTGAGGAGGTTATGAAGAAAATCCGAAAGCTTGAAAAAGAATTTGGTATGAGCTTTGAAAAGTTTAAGGAGCTTTTCCTAGGGGATAAGCTTGACGCTAAATTTGCAAGGGCCTATTTTGAGTGGGCTGAACTTGTGAACAGCCATAAAGGCTACATTGAAGATGGACAGCTCGACTATGCTGTTGAAGAGATTAAAGACCTTAAACCTGAGCAAGCTGCTTTGTTAACTCCTAAAAGAATACAGTTGCTCTATCAGCTTGCCATTACGCGTGTTGAATCAATAAACGATTTGGCTAAAAAAGCAAGGAGAAATGTGAAAAACATGTACCAAGATTTGCAAGTGTTAAGCAAATTAAACTTTGTGAAATTAAACAAACGGAAGGGAAGATCTGTCATTCCAGAAACCCCAGTTAAGGAAATCGCGTTTCTAATCAGATAAAAGGGAGAAGCTTAACACTCTATATGTCAAGAATAAACTTTAACGTTACTTTATTTGGTTCTTTCAGAATTTCCATACGATGATATGTAACGGCTTTTATACCAACCTTCTGAGGATGTAT
>JAOZHM010000013.1 GCA_026014845.1 Candidatus Bathyarchaeota archaeon | reverse complement strand
TTTGGTTTCATTGGAAGCCTAGTTTGTCATCAAAGAACCGAAAAAACACTTATTGTAGGTGGCCGATTTTTGCCAGTATGTACAAGGTGCACCGGAGCTTATCTGGGAATATTAATAGGCTACTTTATTCTTTTCTTCAGGAAGAAAAAAGCGAAAGGTCCTCCTAATCTATGGGGGACTTTAGTGCTTTCCATGCCAATGATTATTGACACAGTCACCCAGACGCTGGGTATCAGAGAAAGCACAAACTCGTTACGGTTAATAACGGGCCTTTTTTTCGGTGTTGCCCTCTTGCCATTCCTGATTTACATGCTTCAACTAGTACCTAGGATGCAACATTTTCCACTTCTTTCGGTTATATCGCCTAAAAAGCCTCAAATAGACGACGTTAAGAATCCTTGGATATCATCTAAAGCCTTGCTCTTAGGAGCCTTAACATGTTTGGGCACATTTTTCGCAATAAATTACGCGACAAGCTCTTCAAAACCCTATTTATACTGGATTATAGCCTTCCCCATAGTTTTCTCCATATTTGCTCATATTTTTCTATTACCAACCCTAATTCTCGGTTCTTTAGTTTATGATTTCCTAAAGTCTCGTGCAACTCGCGTAACATAGACGATTACGACCTAACGATAAGAAGAATACGGACCTTATGTGAGTGCTATTGGGCAAGTTTTAAACATGAAGTATTTCCTTATCTTATACTAATTCTTCTAGGAGAGGTTTGAAATAAGTGGAAAAACCGAGAAGACTTACACTGGTGAGTGTGTTGATTGTGGTTCGCCTTTGGAGTTGTACGAGATTGATTTTGGTAAGGGCAGACGGATTATGCAGTGTACTCGGTGTGGTTTATACCATTTTTATAAGAAGGGTTTTTTTGGTAAGTGGAAGCTTGTGAAGGTTGGTCGTGTCTCGGATTTGTGGAGAAAATCAAGATGATGGGGACAACCCATGCGGCTTTCGCTTTACTATGCTACTACGTTATTGCTTATTTTGCAGAATTGCCTTTTGACGCGCCGATGCTTTTATTTCTTCTTATTTTTGGAAGCTTGTTGCCTGACATTGATCATCCTAGAGGCTTCCTAACTAGACAGTCTTACTTGTTTAGGCGGGCCTCCAGAGGTATTAGCAAGTTCATTAAACATAGAGGAATTGTTCACAGCCTTTTAGCGGCTTTGACTGCAACAGCCATTGTTTGGGTTATCGCGATTTTTTACCTTTGGGAGACATTGGCTGTGGCGTGCTTTTTCCTAGGTTTTGTGTCACATTTGGCTGCAGACTCGCTTAACCCAACTGGAATAAAATGGCTACAACCTTTCAGCAAGGCAAGAGTAAAAGACGGAATAAGAACAGGTTCATTCATAGAAAAATTCCTTTTTCTTCTAATACTCATCGTCATTTCCCTAATTGTCCATATGGTTCATCCTGAATTATTTAGCATATTCTCAGAACAGAGCTCACTATAAGCAGGTAATTCTCCTTTTTAACATTGAGCATCTGACCTTACAAGTTAAACACAGACACATCGTAAACGAAACTGAGACTACTTGAGACAACTTGTGTTCATATGAAGAGTCATGTAGAAATCTTATAAGTCAGTCAGATGAGCTAAGCACAATCAAAATGAAGAGTGTCTCTCAAACCAAAATCATTGACATCACCAAAATCGGTGAATACGAAAAATATCTTTACAAATGTCTGGCACCACATCCATTTAGAAGATACAGCAAAAGAAAAGAATATTTTGAGAAAGCCATCCCAAAAGGATTTCGCAAAAAACTGTTGATTTTTAACGGAGATGTTGTTGGTCAGATAGAGTATGCACCTGCAGAAGTATCCTATTACCCAATAATGGGTGATAATATTATTGTGATGAATTGTATCTGGGTTTTGAGAAAAGCAAAGGGACACAACCTTGGAAGAAGGCTTTTACAAGACATGATAAAAAGCAAGAAAGACGCGGTTGGCTTCGCAACAATAGCCTTAGAAAATCATTGGAGTCCATGGTTTAAGAAATGGCAAATGGAAAAGTTAGGCTTTAAACCCCTAGACTTGATTAAGGTAGTACATAAAATGAAGCATAAAGGACAAGTTTTTAGCATATACCTTATGTGGATGCCAAAAACCGAAAACGCAAGACCGCCAAAATGGAAAAAACAAAAATTCCTAGAAGGAATAACCTTCTGCATCGCACACCCACTCTACCATCCGCAAACTTGGAAAGGAGACGTATTTGAAGCCAAATAACGGTGATACATGAAAACGTATAGGGGGATAGTCCCCAAACTTCCGTAAAATTTTGCAGGAGAAAATCGTCAAGATACACCATGCTTGAAAAAAGGAGGCTTACCGCTATTTAGAAAATGCAAAAGGGTCTAAAAACTGTTTATGTTAATGGAAAGCCATATAAATCACCATACCGCTGTTCAATTGCAAACTTGGAGAGACGATAAAGTGCCAAAATGGGGATACTCCATAGCAGAAGAAGAACTAGACCCAGAAAAAACCGTTAGGGCAAGCGGACGAGAGGTTAAAATATCCCCTAAATCAGCCCGAGAAGTATGCAAAACAATTAAAGGAATGATGCTCACTCAAGCAAAACGGTATCTCAAGGACGTTATGACCAAGAAGAAACCTGTTCCCTTCAGAAGATTCAAAAAAAAGGCTGGACACCGCCACGGACTAGAAAAGGCTTTTGCAGGCAGATACCCAGTGAAAGCAGCAAAGCATATTCTAAAAATACTTGAAGGAGCGGAAGCCAACGGCGAATATAAAGGCTTAGACACTGAAAGACTACGCATAATTCACGCGTCAGCATATCCCGGTATGAAGATTAAGCGATACATGCCGCGAGCCTTTGGAAGAAGTAGTCCCAAAGTCGAAACCCTATGCCACATTGAAGTAGCCCTAGAAGAACAACCGGAAACAGGAGAGGAAGTATAATGTCAGTTGTCAAACATTTCATATCAGAGTCCATAAAAAAGAATGAAATAGACGAGTTCCTCCAGAAAGAACTTGCAAGGGCGGGTTATGGCGGAGTGAACATGTCAAAGACTCCTTTGGGAACGCACATAGTGATTTACGCTATGCGCCCAGGCTTAGTAATAGGTCGAGGAGGGGGAACAATAAGAGAACTCGCAAGAATTTTAGAAGAGAAATTCAAGGTTCCAAACCCTCAAATTTCTGTTTCTGAAATGGAGATTCCAGAACTGAATGCTTATGTTGTTGCGTCACGCATAGCATCAGCCCTACAGAGAGGCATACATTTTAGGCGCTCAGGATACTGGGCGCTCAACCGGGTTATGGAAGCTGGAGCCCTTGGCGTGGAAATAGTCATAAGTGGGAAACTGAGAACCGATAGGTCAAGGTATGAAAAATTCAAAGCTGGATACTTACCGACTTGTGGAGACATAGCATTAAAATACATGCGAAAAGCCGTAGTTCACGTTCAACTAAAGGCAGGTATGCTTGGCGTGAACGTTAGGATAATGCCCCCAGATGCAGAATTCCCGGGTAAAACCAAAGTGGCTGAAAGTCTTCCGGAGGAAGAAACGGCGGAAGGAACGTCTGGAGAAAAAACTGAAGAAGAACCTAAAGAAACAAGCGGAGAGGAGGCAGCCAAGTAAATGCCAATATTGCGGGTCAAGGAAATACGTGACATGTCTTCTGAAACGCGAGTGAAAAGACTGAACGAGCTTAGAACAGAGCTTGTAAGATTAAGAACCATGGTGAAGGCAGGGGGAACAGTGGAGAATCCAGCTAGGATAAGGGAGCTGCGCAAGACAATTGCTCGAATACTAACTATTGAACACGAAAAGAAACTTGGACTTGCAGAAGAGAAGACTACGGGGAAGAAAAGGAAATGAAGGTACTGCCAAACATAATAAGCTCCGAATTCATCGGAACCGAAGCTAAAGTTGCAAAAAGCAGACATCAAGGATATGTGGGAATCTCTGGTAGGATTATAGATGAGACACGAAACACGTTTGTAATTCTACATAAGGGAGAACGAAAAAGAATCATAAAAGATTCAGCTGTTTTTGACTTCAAATTTTCGGACGGAACAATTGTTGAAATTGATGGTAAACTCCTCATGAGACGACCAGAAGACCGTCTCAAAAAACGTATTAGGAGGCTATGGTAACGTCACTAGCCTTCAAAAAGCCTAAGAAAACATGTAACGATAGAAACTGTCCCTTCCACGGAGACCTCTCAATAAGAGGCCGCGTCTTAGAAGGTGTAGTTGTCAGTGCAAAAATGGATAAAACAGTCACAGTCAAACGTGACTATCTTCATTATGTTCCAAAGTTTAAGAGGTATGAGAGAAGACACAGCCGCATCGCATGCCACAACCCACCGTGCATAAACGCAAAAGAAGAAAACCGCGTTAAAATAGCTGAATGCCGCCCGATAAGCAAAACAGTCTCATTTGTCGTCGTTGAAAAACTGGAGGAGAAGTGAAATGGCTGTAAGGGCAAGAATGAGAGCGTTTATTGCCAAAGGGATGATTGGGCAAAAACCAAAAATCTCAAGAGGATTGCCCTGTGGCTCAGTCCTGAAATGTGCAGATAACTCCGGAGCCAAAGAATTAAGGCTGATCCAAGTCATAGGTTATAAAGGGCGTCTACGACGTGTTCCATCAGCTGCAATAGGCGATAAAATAACTGTTTCAGTCAGACGTGGAACACCAGACATGAGAAAGAAAATGTTTCAAGCAGTGGTTGTAAGACAAAGAAAGCCCTACCGAAGGCCTGAAGGCATGTGGGTTCAATTCGAAGATAATGCGGCAGTAATAATAACTCCGGATGGAGAAATGAAGGGGTCAGAAGTTCGTGGACCAGTGGCAAAAGAGGCTGCTGAAAGATGGCCAAGAATAGCAAGTGCCGCAAGCATAATACTGTAGGAGGAAGAACATGCAAG
>JAOZHM010000110.1 GCA_026014845.1 Candidatus Bathyarchaeota archaeon | reverse complement strand
GTTCATGTCCAAGGACAAGTGGAGCACGATTCTTAAGGTACCAGTCCATCAGGTCTGAGCCGCATATTCCACAAGCTTTCATTTCTACTAGAGCTTCGTCTTCGCCAATTTCGGGTTCTGGCATTTCCTCTAATCTTATGTCTTGTTGATTATGGTATATGGCGGCTTTCATTTTGGTTCAATGGTTTTTCTATAGCTAAGCACTTAAGACTTTCCCAAATACTATATTATTACATGAAGATGGATAGTGATGTATGTAACAAGTGTTGATAAAGTTAGAGAACATGAAATGAATGAGGAGGATGCCCGCGGCGTAAAAGTCAAATACTTACTGCATGAGGGTGTAGGAGCCAAAAGACTTCAGTTGAGACTTTTCACAATAGATGTTGGAGGTTATACGCCACTTGAAAGGCATGAGCACGAGCATGAGGTTTTCATACTTCATGGAGAAGCACTTATCAGTGGAGGAGAAACCGAAGTTATTGTTAAAGCAGGCGATGTCATTTTCATTCCGTCAAACGAGGAACATTAGTTTAAGAACATAGGCAACCAAGAACTTCGATTTTTATGCACAAAAGAAACTGTCAAGTAAATCTTTTATACGGGGAAGAATAACTCGCTTTCTATGAAAATGATAAAGAATGAGTGGGGAGCTCTGTTACAATGAAATGTGCGCATACACGTATTTGGCTTAATGCCTTAATCCTCCTCATATCATTGCTTGTGTTGTCTTCATGGCTGATTTCCCCTCACAGCGTAGCGGCTCAAGACGATTGGGACAACGATGGGGTGTCAGACTTTAAGGAAAACCAGTTAGCCTTGAAATATACTCCATACCTTCATTTTGCAGGTGGAGAGAAATTCTTTCCAACAGATGTAAGTTACCACATAGACAATTCTCGTTTATTCCTAAAATCCGATGACAGCAACATTCTAGTAGATTCTTCTCCGACGATAGCAACCATCTCTCTCTATAAAGGAGGGGATTACTTTCTGAATAATACGTTGGGTGGCTTTGAAGAGATAGCCGAAGACTATGACCAGTATAGAGAAAGTTTTGGATACGTTGTATATGCTAGGGTAACAGAAAGTATGGGTTACTTCGTTGTTCAATACTGGTTTTTCTATGCTTTTAACCCTGGAAGTCTGAATCAGCATCAAGGGGACTGGGAGATGATAGAGATAATCTTGGACTCAGCTGAAACGCCCATGTACGCTACATATTCGCAACACTTCTCGGGTGAGAAAGCTTCTTGGAGTGACGTAGAAAAGGTAGATGACACGCATCCCAGAGTTTACGTGGCGTTGGGTTCACATGCCAGCTATTTCAGGTCATACCAAGGCAAGCTTGGCTTAGAGAACGATGTGGTAGGCAATGCTTTCACGCTGGGGCCTGATGACTTTCAAGTGGTCCTTCTTGGAGAAAAAGGTGCAGGGAACCATCCTTTCGCTCAAGACTGGCTGGAGTATGGAGGAAAATGGGGAAACTGGGCTCAATTAGCCGACATCGCTAGGGGTGCGGCTGGTCCGAGAGGCCCAGGATATGGTGAAAACGAGGATAAATGGGTTGATCCAGTGTCTTGGGGAAGTGATGTTTTTACTGTGAATCAAATGTGGTTCAGATTAGGTTGGATTACTTATCATTTTCTCTACATCTTCTCGGGCATCATAGCAGCTCTTGCCACCATTAAGCTTTGGAGGATAGTAAAACGGAAAAGGCAGGGAAAACTCAATCTTATGAAAATATTACGTTCAAAGGCTGGCGTCGGCGTAGTTCTAGGAGTTGTTGGCGTAGCTCTTTACTTAGTCGGAATTTTGCTGCCGTGGTATGTAGTTAGGGGTAACATCCAAACCGTCGCGCTTGAGACTGTTGGAGAAGTCGACCTCGTCCTTATCGACGGTGTCAATGGAATTAGAATTAACACGCTACAAAGTGATCAAGGATTAGCACAGCTTTTCGGATTGGGCATACCCCTCGGCATCATACTCTTGTCCAGTGTGGTGTTAAATATTTTAGACCTTATCGGAGTTGAGAAACCAAAAAGTCTCTCCAGAACCTACCTGATGAGCGGGATCACCTCTCTAATCCCCGTCATAATCATTATAGTTTTCATAACTCAACTAGCCGGGCTGATAACACCGTTTGCTAACGCCATGGGAGGAGGAGTGACCATACCTCCACAAGTAGATGAAATGGCTAGAGAAATCTCTTCATCCCCCCTCATGGGAGACTACAGTGGCACTCTCGACTCTTACGGAAACCTTTACGTCTCGTGGAGCTTAGGAATAGGCTCGTATCTTTTTGTCGCCGCAGCCATCACAAAACTTGTAGCTGGAATAATCACCAGAAGAGCTGTTGTTGCTGAAAAACCCAAAGAAAAGGCGGAAATCACCAAAGAGGAAAAGACCGAGAAATCTTAACCTTCAATTTCCAAACTTTTTTCAATCTTTTCCTTAACTTTTTGCAGAAATTCAGCGGCTGGGGCGCCATCTACAATTCTATGGTCGTATGAAAGACTTAACATCATCATGGGCTTAATCTCAATGTTCCCATGAACCACAACTGGTTTTTCAACAACTCCTCCAACAGCAAGTATTGCCGCTTCAGGCGGATTGATTATTGCTATAAAGAATTCGACACCATACATGCCCAAATTTGTAATTGTGAAAGTTCCGCCAGTTAAATCTTCTCTTGTCAGTTTGCCTTGTTTAGCCTTCTCTGTCAACTCCCTAATGGCAGCATCTATCTCTTCTAAGGCTTTCTTATCAGCATTATGAATAACTGGAACGACCAAGCCGTCTTCCGTTGCAACAGCCACACCAACGTTTACGTCTTCAAAAATTCTTATCGCATTTCCTTCAAGCGTTGAGTTAATTACAGAATATTCAGCCAAGCTTTCCGCAACAGCTTTCATGAGAATAGCAGTGTAGGACACTTCGGTTTTATAATGCAACGCCATAACCTTTGAAACGTCAACCTCCATAACCACTGTGCTGTGGGGTGCTGTTCTAAAACTTGTAGAAACTCGTTCAGCTGAAGTTTTTCTATAACCGCTTAACGGAATTACTTCTTTGACCTTAGGCAAAATCCCACGCGCTTCATCAATGAACCTTCTAACATCTTCCTCTACAATTCTTCCTTCACGTCCACTTCCCTTGACAAGAGACAAGTCTATTTCATGCTCTCTTGCCAGACGTTTCGCAGCAGGCGAAGCCAAAACTCTCTTCTTAGTCTCTTCAGTTGCTTTTGGCATTTCCACGGATATTTCTGCTTCCTGAAACGCTTCATCTGGAGCCGTTATAACAGCCAAAATGGCATCTACCGAGGCTTCATCATTTTCTTGAACAAGAATTTTTCGCAATACGCCCGAGGCTGGGGCCTCCAAATCATAAGTAGCCTTCTCTGAGAACACCTCAACGAGAGGTTCACCCTTCTCAACAATGTCTCCTTCCTTCTTGTACCAGGTTCCAACGGTGCCTTCCTTCATTGTTAAACTGAGCCTTGGCATAACAACTTTAGTCACCATTTTAGGCTATCTCCCTTACCGCTTTAATTATTGACTTCTCGTTCGGAATTACGTATTGTTCAAGTGGTGGACTAAACGGGATGGGTGTGTCAGGTTCAGCTACACGTTTTATAGGCGCGTCCAAATAGTCTATGGCTTCCTCAGCCACTGTGGCTGCAATTTCAGCGCTTACACCAGCGGTTTTGCAGTCTTCGCTTACAACAACAAGTCTCCCAGTTTTCTTAACAGAACTAATTATTGTGTGCTTGTCCAGAGGCGCTAAAGTTCTTGGATCAACAACTTCAACACTTATGCCTTCAGCTTCAAGTCCCTTAGCCACACTAAGGGCTTCATGAACCATGTATAGAGTGGCCACTATCGTCACGTCTGAACCTTTCCTTTTCACATCCGCCACTCCGAAAGGAACCGTGTATTCATCTTCTGGAACCGCACCTTCCATTGGATACAACAGTTTATGTTCACAAAAGAAAACAGGGTTGCTGCCACGTATAGCCGTTTTCAAAAGTCCCTTCGCATCATAAGGTGTTGAAGGCACAGCCACGTATAATCCTGGAACATGCATGAACCATGCTTCTAGGCTTTGTGAGTGGTGAGCTGCTATGTTCACTCCAGCACCGAACGGTGTTCTAATCACAAGCGGAACTTTCACTTGACCACCGAACATGTAGTGTATTTTTGCTGCTTGATTTGCAATCTGATCCATGGCTAAGGCTGTTAGGTCTCCAAACATTATTTCTGCCACTGGACGTGTACCAGTTATTGCAGCACCTACAGCCGCACCTATTATGGCTGACTCTGATATTGGGGTGTCCCTTACTCTTTCATCTCCAAATTCTTCAACTAAACCCTTTGTAACCTTGAAAGCTCCTCCCCAGTATCTTCCAATATCTTCACCGAGCAGAAAAACTGTCGGGTCTCTGCGCATCTCCTCTCTTAACGCTTCTCTTAACGCTTCTTTATAAGTTATCTTTCTCATTTTTCATTCCCTCAGAATCTAGGCGTAAACATCCTCCAAGGCTTCCTCTGCAAATGGATGTGGACTCTCTATGGCAAATTTAACCGCCTCTTCGATTTTAGTCAAAACTTCCTTTTCAATTTGCCGAATTTCAGTCTCCAACAGAGTATTTGGTTGCAGAAGTTTTTCTTTGAACCGTTTAATTGGGTCTTTACGCAGCCATTCTTCAACTTCTTCTTTAGGTCTATATTTGGCTGGGTCAATCCGAGAATGCCCTTTATGCCTATATGTTTTGCACTCAATGAGTGTAGGTCCTTGGCCTGTTCTGGCTCTTTCAACAGCCTTTTGTGCAGCCTCATAAACCGTTAGGACATTGTTTCCATCCACTGCAACACCAGGAATTCCGTAGGCTATGGCTCTGTCTGCAATGTTTTCTACAAGCATAACTGTTGATTGACGGGTTCCCATGGCGTAAACGTTATTTTCACAAACAAAAATTACAGGTAGCTTCCATATTGCAGCCATGTTTATGGCTTCATGGAATGTTCCTTGATTTGAAGCACCATCGCCGAAGAAGCAGGCCACAACGTTGTCTGTTCCCCTAAGTTTTATGGATAACCCAGCTCCCACGGCTATTGGGAGTCCAGCCCCAACAACGGCTGTTGCACCCAACATGCCTACGTTAAAGTCTGCGATGTGCATTGAGCCCCCCTTTCCTTTGCAGTATCCCGTCTTTTTGCCTAGAATCTCAGCCATGATTCGCTTTAGTTCAGCGCCTTTAGCTATACAGTGCCCATGGCCACGATGAGTACTCGTAATGTAATCGTCTTTTCTAAGGTTGCTACAGACGCCAACCGCTATGGCTTCTTCTCCCGCGTAAAGATGTATTGTACCTGGAACAAGATTTTGAGCGTAAAGTTCAAAAACCTTCTCTTCGAAACGGCGAATTTCAAACATTTTTTTATACATTTCAACAAGTTTTTCTTTACTAAGGTTTAGCTGCAGTTCATTTCTCTCCTATGCAACTTTAAAGCCTACGCTCTTATAGAGTTTCGAATATTTTTATATTACCCTAACCGTTGTTGATAGCTAAACGGAAGGATGCAGAGTGAGTTTTTCACGAAAACGCTTCATATCACTTCTTTGTCTGGTTAGCATTTCCCTCATTTTCTGCTCTGCGATTTATCCATCATTTTCCGAAGCAATGCGGAAAGAAAGTTCAGGACTTCTCAGGTATGAAATTGACTCTGTGTATGTGGGAAGCCTTAGACAGACTATCACAGTTACTAATCACTCTCCCAACCCGGTTACGGGAGAACTCTTCGTTCCTCTAATTGGAAACAAAACCGCACGTCATTATGTCATTCTCCACAACATCTCATCGTCGCAAACGCTTCATGAAACATTCTTGAATGATAGTTCTGGAAACAGATACTTCCACTGGAACAACTTGACAATAGACGAAGAGCAGACCTTCAGCCTTGAACTAGACTACTATGTGCTTTCTTTCGGCATCCACTACGTAGTCAATTCGAGCACTGTGGAAAATTACGAGACAAGTTCTGAAACCTACAAGAAATATGTGGAGCCAGAAGAATTAATGGAATCTAACGATTCTAGAATAATTTCACTAGCCCATAATCTCACTAATAATGTAGATAGTTGGCATGAGAAGGCAGTGAGAATATACAATTTTATACGTCGTCATACGCATTACGAGGTACAAAAGGAGGAAAGGGGAGCCTTATGGGCTTTAGAGAATAGTGCTGGCGACTGTTCTGAATATTCCTACCTTTTTGTTGCCTTGTGCAGGGCTGCTGGAATCCCAGCGAGGATTCAGGCTGGTTTTGCCTTTCACCGCCCAAGCGAAACTTTGGAGGACGGACACATGTGGGCTGAATATTACTTAGAGAATTATGGATGGATACCTGTAGACGTGACATGGCGGCTATTTGACGTGATTGATGACAAACATTTCAGT